>CAYWAV010000108.1:0-11238 GCA_964456225.1 uncultured Chitinophaga sp.
ATAAATTACAATTTCGAAATGAATTGATGTTGTCTTTTTCGTTGGAAAAATTATAAATAAAGCAAAATACCAGTTTTAACTTAATAATGAATCAGGGTCTGTAACAGCAAGCAATCATGAGCTCATTACCATTTTAAAAACCAAACCACCTCTTTTTATTGGCACAAATGTAAATAAGCATATATTTACTTCAATAAACTCCAGTCTACATGATCAATTTTGTCGGAATAATTGCAGGGGCATTACTTCTCATGTTAATGTATCTGTTTTACAGCGCCATGAAGGATGGCATATTTCTTTTGCTTTATAGTTTAGGTATTCAAAAGTTGTTTGTAAAAAAGGATGTGCGTGAAAGAATTGCTGTATACTTAAAAGACTCTACTTATTTTACACCACTGTCGGCCGAAGGGAAAAAAAAGTTCATTGATCGCCTTTTAGTGTTTATGATTAATAAGGAATTTATTGGCTCTAAAAGTTTACGTGTAACCGAGGAGATGAAAGTTCTCATTTCGGCATCTGCTACTCAGCTAACCTTTGGCTTAACAAACTACAAGCTAGAAACACTTGAAACTATTTATATTTTTCCAGAAACCTTTTTTTTACATAAACGGAGTCCTGAATACAAAGGTGCTACCAAAGGCAACAAAATGTTTTTATCCTGGAAAGATTTTAAAGAGGGCTATGCAAACCCAAACGACAGCTTAAATTTAGGGTTACATGAAATGACGCATGCTTTAAAGTTAAGCTTAACGCTTGGACAACAATATGACAAACACTTTGCTAACAGAATAGAATATTGGGAGAACATTGTGTTAGAAAAGTTTAAAAATCCGAGTAGAAGAACTAATATCTTTTTACGTAGTTATGCTAATGCAAATCCTGAAGAATTTTTTGCGGTATGTGTAGAAGCCTTTTTTGAAAATCCGGAACAGTTTAAAAAAGAACTTCCTGAAATTTTTCATTTGTTAACCTTCTTACTAAATCAAAATATTTTAGATGGGGCTAATGATTATACCCTTGACAAAGCACATTTTGAAACCAACATGTACAACATCCCAATACCAACTAAAATAAAACGCTCCTATAAGTATAGCACCAACCACTGGTCGATCTACATTTTAATTGCAGGATGCATGTGTGCCCTGCCTACATTTTTATTTCTGATAGGCGATTTTATTTTTCCTTACATTGGTGTCTTATTATTATTCTTTTGTATAGGCTGCTTGGGGCTTTTACAAAAAAGATATTTTTTTGAACGCAATATCTTATCAGGAAAGTTTTTTGTTTTTTACGCCTACGCAGGCTTTGGCTCATGCATTGCATCATTACTTTTATGGATGAATTTTTTTATTCCTGTATCGGAAATAAAAAGTGAAAAGCATAAGATTATTAGTTACCATAGCGAATATAGTTATGGGAAAGGCGGAAAACGTTTTGTTGGTTGGCGAGTAGAATTAGAAGATGAATTTCAGTTCAACAATAAAGTATTAACAATGGGCAGCAAGCCACAACAAAATGACAACTATATTGTTTTTGAATACCGTTACGGAATAATAGGAATAAAAAAAGTGGAGGGCTATTATTTTACAACTGATGCTGATGAACCGATAGAGTATTAAAAACAAAGAGTATCCTATAACAAAAAAATCCTCCGCTATCGCAAAGGATCTTTCACATATAAATTTTATTTCTTTTTATTTAAATCCAACAAGAATAGCTACACAACCGCTATTATCTTCTGTTTGTCCGGCTGCAGCTTCCGGGGTAATCACTTCCAAAGTTAAATCCTGCGTGGATTCCACGTTAAAATCCCACATAATGGAGCCGTATGCTTTTGTTGTATATACCACCACACCTTGTGCATCTTTTACATTCAACTGAATTTTGCCCAGCTTATCATCAGCGCTAATTATCAAACGGTATTCATCGCCATAATAAAATGTTGAAGATACTTGTGTTTTATCCCCGTTTAATAAAACAGTACCAAATACTTGTTGTGTATTTAAGTATGGTTTAAGTTTAGAAAAGCTTTTTTTGGCAAAACCAGTACACTGTCCGTAGCTTGCTGTATTGTATACTAATACTATAAAAAGTATTCTTAAAATATTTTTCATACGTTGAGTTTTATTGTTTTTATTTTTGTCATATGTTATTTCACAGGTCTTGAATTTGTAAGCTTTTGCGCCTGCTTATTTCATATCTCTATGATTTATGGTTTAATAATTTTAGCTCTGATGGTTGCAACCAAAGTTGTAATTTTTTCTATTTGCTCGTTCGATAATTTGTAGTTTGATTTGCCACCAATGGTCATTACTTTTTTTGTGGTATCAACAGCTACCGAAGGCTTTTCTTCAGTAACAGCGCTTTCATCATAAATGGCTTTGATGTTTTTTAAATCTTCCAAAATAGCATATCCATCGGTACCGTTTACGGTGCTCACCAACATAATTAAATTGTTTAACGAACCTCTAAATTCTCCAATACGTGCATAAATTGCTTTGTTATCTTTTACCGTTTTTGCCACTTGTGTTCCCACATACATTCCTTCAACAAATCCGCCTGCTAAAACAAGTACAGAAATATTCGACTGATCGTTTTCTTTCAAGGCTTCGTTTGAACTCAAAAATAATTCAGAAATAATATAAAGCAAAGAATCACGGTTACCAGTATTTTTTTCCATACGCTCCATCATAGCAGCTGAAAAACTGGTAGTTATTCCTAATTCTTCGGCTATTTTTTTAGAAACAGTTAAATAGGACATTACTTCCTGCGGCTGATTGAACACTGCTGAGTAACTCAAATCGGCACCATAAACACCTAAGTTTAATG
Source organism: uncultured Chitinophaga sp. (assembly GCA_964456225.1). Lineage (GTDB taxonomy): Bacteria > Bacteroidota > Bacteroidia > 2-12-FULL-35-15 > 2-12-FULL-35-15 > 2-12-FULL-35-15. The sequence continues at coordinate 2,830 of CAYWAV010000108.1, forward strand.
CCTTACTATTTGCTGATGAATATTTAGGTCCGTTATCGGTTGGGTTTAATACTTTTTTATCATAACCCGCTCCGGCACGTTGCAACATTTGTCCCAATTGAATTGGCGATGGAATAGAATAAAATGCGTTTTCGGTCCGATGTTTCGGAGCAGAATCCAGTTCAGGAATAGTATCTGTTGTTCCGCTTTCGTTACCACCATCTCCGCTACAGCTTGCTAATAGAACAAACGACAGGATGAAACCGGCACTTAAAGAATTTTTTATTATTGAATTAATGACCATTTGTATAAGGTTTAATAGGTTAATGCAAAAATACAATCAAATATATGATATTTTTTTTAAATATATTTTGATTGGCTGAAATTGTTGATTTAAATGCCAGTATTAGTATATTTGAATACAATAATTACATGAGAAAAATTTTATCCATACTCCTTTTTTGCCTGAGTTTTCAAGGAATTTCCCAAGTCAACATCGATAGCCTGTTGAATATCTGGAAAGACTCTAAACAACCAGATACTGCCAGAATGGAAGCCCTTTCAACTCTCAGTTTTGAAGGTTACATTTATTCCAACCCCGATAGTTCATTCTATTTTGCCCAGGAACTGTATAATTACGCAATAAAAACTGGCAATAAAAAATACCAAGCCCAAGCATTGAATACACAAGGAACAACCTTTTATTTCAAAAGCGACTATGCAAAAGCCATTGATTATTTTACAAAAAGTTTAAAAATAAGAGAAGAAATAGGAGATAAAAGCGGAGAAGCATCCTGCATAAACAATATGGGAGCCATTTATACCGATCAAAAGCAAGATGTTAAAGCCCTAGATTGTTTTCAAAGAAGTTTAAAGATAAGAGAGGCAATAGGTGATAAAGACGGAATGGCGGCCTCCTACAATAATTTAGGCTCCATTTATTCTCAAAAAAAAGAACAGGGCCTTGCCATTGAATATTATTTACGTAGTTTAAAGATTCGCGAGGAACTTGGTGATAAAGTTGGCATTGGCACAGCATACAATAATATTGGCACCGTATATGTCGACCTAAAAGATGTAAAAAAGGCAAGAGAGTATTTTAATAAAGGATTAAAAATAAGAGAGCAGGTTGGAGATAAAAGAGGTGAGGCTATGTCGTGGTATAATATTGCACGAACTTTTGATACGGAAGGAGATTTAGAAACCGCTATTTTAACTTATGAAAAAGGATTAAAAATTGCAAAACAATCGGAGGCCGTGCTGCACATCAACCACCTCAGCTTGGGTTTGTATAACTGCTATAAAAAAGTAGGCCGTTACAAAGAATCGCTAGCCATGTATGAGCTCCACATTCAAATGAGGGACAGTATTAAGAGCGAGAGCAGCCAAAAAGAAATAATGCAACAAGAAATGCAGTATACTTATGAAAAGAAAAAAGCATTGGCTGAAAAAGAACGAGAAAAAGAACTAGCTATTGCAGATGAACAAAAGAAAAAACAAAAAATTATTCTTTATGCAACCGTTGTCGGCCTACTGCTTGTTATCATTTTTTCTTTTATTATTTTTAATCGCTTACGTGTTACCAGAAAACAAAAAAGTATAATCGCTGAAAAACAAAAAGAAATCCTCGACAGTATTCAGTACGCAAAAAGAATCCAGCAATCGCTATTGCCGCATGAATCCTATATTGATAAAAATTTGAAACGATTGTTGAAGAATAAAAAGAGTTAAATAAAATTTTAATCCCATTTATGAAAGCACTTATTTACATATTTTCTCTTTTATTTTCTTTCCAGGGAATTGCGCAAGTAAATTTAGATAGTCTTGGGGCCGTATGGGAAGATTCAAATCGACCGGATACTGTTCGTTTAAAAGCAATACAACGTGTTTGCATAAAAGGGTATTTGTATTCTAAACCTGACAGCGCCTTCAAGTTAGCAACTGCTATGTACGATTTTGCTTTGGAGAAAAATCTAAAAGTGTATCAAGTTTCAGCATTGAATATTATGGGCGCTTCTTGTTCTATACGTGGCGACAATGTAAGAGGAATTGAATATTTCACTCGTAGTTTAAAAATTGCAGAGGAAATTCAAGACTTTAAAAGCATGACCAATAGCTATAACAATATTGGTGTAATTTATTACGAACAAAGGAATAACGAAAAAGCGATTGAATATTATTCTTTGAGTTTAGCAATTAGCGAAAAACTGAATAGAAAAAGTGGGATTGCCTTTGCCTTGGGAAATTTAGGAAATGTATACAATAGCTTGCGGCAATATGATAAAGCATTAGCAGCACAGAACAGATGCTTGCAGCTAACAGAAGAAATTGGCGACAAAGAAGGTCACGCCAATGCGCTTCACTCTTTAAGTGTGATTTATCTTGATAAGGAGGAATATCAAAAAACACTTGACTTCAGCAAAAGAGCACACGATGAATATGAAAAGTTGGGCGACCTGCAAGGCATTGCAAACACTTTAACTTTTACAGGATTGGCTTATAACAGAACCAATCAAAAACAAAAAGCCACAGAATATTTGAAAAAAGCTCTTGCTATTGCTCAGGAATCGGGTTTTGTAGGAAGCATGCGGGAGATCAGCAGCTATTTATATGAGATCTATAAGAAAGAAGGAAGATCCGCTGATGCCCTTGCCATGCACGAATTGTATATTACCATGCGCGACAGTATTGCAAGCGAAGAGAGCCAGCGTGTAGTGATGCAAAATGAAATGCAATATGCTTACGACAAACAAAAAGCATTGGATGAAAAAGAACAAGAAAAAACATTGGCCATTTCTGCCGAACAAGAACAAAAACAAAAAGTTATTAGTTACGCCATTACTGCGGGACTAATTTTAGTGCTACTGTTTGCATTATTTGTGTTCAACCGTTTGCGCTTAACAAAAAAACAAAAAGAAATTATTGAGTTGCAAAAAGATCTGGTGGAAGAAAAACAAAAAGAAATTTTAGCTTCCATCGCTTATGCTAAACGGTTGCAAGAGGCAATTCTTCCTCCGATGCATTTTGTACAAAAACATTTACCCGAATCTTTTATTTTTTACAAGCCCAAAGACATCGTTGCAGGAGATTTTTATTGGATGGAAGTAGTGAACAATACTATTTTAATTGCTGCTGCAGATTGCACTGGACATGGCGTTCCGGGAGCAATGGTGAGTGTTGTTTGCAGCAATGCGCTAAACAGAGCTGTATTTGAATTTGGAAATACGGAGCCTGGAAAAATATTAGATAAAACCAGAGAATTAGTGTTGGAAACGTTTTCGAAAAGTGATAAAGATGTGAAAGATGGAATGGACATTTCACTTGCCTCAATAAATAAAAAAACAGGTGAAATTAAATGGGCAGGTGCAAACAGTCCGTTTTGGTACACCAACAGCGGTGAAATATTAGAAGTAAAAGCCAACAAACAACCCATTGGAAAAACAGAAAATCCAACTCCATTTACAACACATACAGTTGCCATACAAAAAGGAGAATCTATCTATATGTTGACGGATGGTTTTGCGGATCAATTTGGTGGCGAAAAGGGGAAAAAATTCAAATACAAACCTTTGAAAGAAATGCTATTGCAAAATGCGACACTTACAGAAGACAAGCAAATGCAATTGCTAGATTCAGCTTTTGAAGTTTGGAAATCGAATTTGGAACAGGTAGATGATGTTTGTGTTATAGGTGTGAGACTCTAATCAATAATTTATTGAGCCTGCTTTCTTGGAAAATATTTGTTCTTCCATCCAATCACTTTTGCATCTACTTGTTTTTTGAAGAAGAAATAACCTCCTATCATAATAATCAAATAGGGTAAGCTCATTAAATACAATATTCCTGTATTTAGTTCTTTAGCAATAGAGCCTCCATTATTTAAATCACTTTCTGCGGATGCTTTACACATAGCACATTGTGCAAATGTGTTTGCATTACTCAAAACAAGTAATGCAATTAAAATACTATGTGATATAATTTTTTTGAAATTCATTTCTTCTAATAAAGGTACGAATTTAGTGCGTGTAATATGGTGAAATCATTACATATACCACAACACCGGTAATGGTAACGTATAACCAAACAGGATAACTCCATCTTGTCAATTTTCTGTGCTTCTTAATATATTCTACTCCGCCTTCCGTCTGACTTTTTAATCCATAATAAAAGGACAATAATATCAAAGGCAAAACAAGGGCGGCTAATACGATATGACTGATTAGTATTGTTAAATAAGCTGTACGAGCAGGCCCGTCAAGCGGATAGCTGGTTTCTTGCGCTAACCAGTGATAGGTAATGTATGAAACTAAAAACACGGCCGACAGAAAAAATGCAATGATGTTCAACTTTTTATGTATTGCAATATTTTTTTCTTTGATCATGTATAGAGACAAAAGCAAAAGCAAAGTACAGGTCCCATTTATCATTGCATTCAACTTTGGGAGCTTGTACACAAAATCAGGAATAATTTCTGGCACCGGAAGTATTTTTCTGTTAAGAATTACTACTGCAACAAATACAAAAATGGAAACACCCATTACAATTCTAAATACCGCTTTATCACTCATCTTATTTTATTTTGTTTCAGGTTTACCACTTACAATTTTATCTCTCTTAACATGTATCATGTACTCTGCCATCAATACTTTTATGTCTTCCATTAAATTCGTTACCGATTTAATATCTGTACCATCATAAATTCCCCTGATGCGTTTTTCTTTGTCTACCAATATAAATAATTCGCTATGAACAAAATCATCTGGACCGCCATCACCTTCTGTTGCATTTAAGAGATAGCTGTTACGCGCCATTGCATACAATTCTTTTTTATCTCCAGTAACGAAGTTCCAGTTTGCTGTATTTGCATGCACCATTTCAGAGTAGGCTTTAAGAACAGGAACAGAATCATTTTCAGGGTCAACCGTATGCGAAAGTATTTGAATCAACCCTTTTGTGTAGGCAAATTTGTTTTGTACCCGAATAAGTTCGGTGGTCATTTTCGGACAAATAGTTTTACAGGTAGTAAAAAAATAATCTGCCACATAAATTTTGCCTTCGTAATCTTTATCGGTAATCGTTTTTCCATCCTGATTTACAAAACTGAATGGGGCAATTTTATGATAAATTGTATCCTTTCCATTTGCTGCCAATTCCTTTTCTCCATAATACTGCAAATGAATGAAATTGGTTTTTCCAACTGAAAGAAAAACGTATAGTACAGAAGGGAAAGAAAGCAGAAAAACTAAGATTAATAATTTTTTCTTGTCTTTATAAAAAGGTGTTTTTGCAGGGGAATTCATTCCACAAAAGTACAAACAAAAATGGTCTCACAAAGTTTGTGAGACCATTATATTATAAGTGATTTTGTTGTATACTGAGCCTGCCTGTCGGCAGACAGGCGAAGTTGAAGGGTTAGTGATGTTCTTCAACAGGTTTTGCTTTTTCCTCATGCGACTCATGAGAAGCATCTTTTGCATCATGCCCGGCAGGAGCATCATGTCCATGACCTTTTTTTGCATCCTCATTCAACTGAATTTTCTGGTTAACAATAACCATATCCATTGGATGTTTGTTTACCTTACTATAGTTTGCTTCTTGTACACAAAGCCAAATCAAATAAAGGATAAAAACGGTGTATGGTGCAAGAATGCTCCATTTCATTGCTTTTTTCTCATCACCTAAGTGCATGAAGCTCATTACAATGAAGTATGCTTTAAAAACAGTTAAACCAATGAAGATAATCTTCAATGCTACACCAGATGTTCTGTCGTCATTTAATAGCCCCAAACTAGAAGCTTGAAAACCAATAATCAATTCAACAATTGTAACAGCAAGCATAATCCAGAAAACGTTCCAAAGCTTTCTACGCTTTTTCTTTCCATCTTCTTCGCTGTGATGAGCCATGAACTCATACTGTGGGTAATCATCGTGAAATTCTGACATACTATATAATTTTAATTTCTAAATTTTAATTTCTAAAACTTCTTGTCTCTTTGAGCACGTCACCCTCCCTGAGCAGGAGTCGAAGGGCGAAGTGCCAATAATTTTTTTGTTATAGTAGATAGAAGAAGGTAAATACGAATACCCAAACTAAATCCACAAAGTGCCAATACAATCCTGTTTTTTCAATCATTTCGTAATGACCGCGTTTTTCGTATGTTCCGGCCAGTACATTTATAAATATCACAATGTTAATGATAACACCACTAAATACGTGGAATCCGTGGAATCCTGTAATGAAGAAAAAGAAGTTTGCAAATACGGGCAATCCATACTCATTAACTTTCATATTGGCTCCATGAAAAACTTCATTGACCCATACACCATCTGCATTAACAAAATTACGCATTGCACCATGCTCTGTTCCAACAATGAAGTGATACCACTCCCATGCTTGAGAACCTACGAACATTGCACCACCAATGATGGTTAAGAACAACCAAAAAGTTACTTTTTTCTTATCATTACGATGCCCTGCTTCCACAGCTAATACCATGGTTACAGAAGACATAATCAAAATCAAGGTCATTAAACCCACATATGCCAAAGGAATGTGTCCATCATAACCAGGGAAATGCGTAAACACATCACCTGGATTTGGCCAAACTTCAGGATGTTTGTGCCGCATAAAACCATATGCACATAATAAACCTGAGAATGTTAAGGCATCCGATACAAGGAAAAACCACATAAACATTTTTCCGTAACTAACACCAAATGGAGATTTACCACCACTCCAATCTGAGCTTGAATCTGTTTCTGTTACTGCGTGACTTGACATATATTTTACTAATTATAATTCTTGCAAAGGCAAGAGAGGTTTAAAACTTATTTCGGGTGCTAATATGCAAAATATTCCTTTAATTTTCAACGCACAAATAACAAAAATAAAAACAAAAATATCCACAGGGCATCTAAAAAATGCCAAAAAATTGCGCAAAGCCTTATTCCTAAAAGGTTTTCGGAATTGTAGCGCTGTAATCTAGATTTAATCCAAACTACCATAACTGCACCTATTCCGAATACCAAATGGGCTAAATGCAAACCTGTCAATATATACATGAATGAGCCTCCTGCATTGCTGTCGCTCCCTGCAAAAAACACTTTTTGATCAACCAAAACACCCCAAGCCTGAAATTGACAAATAACAAATGTAAATCCTAATAAAAGTGTAATTAAAGAGGAGATTTTCATCCCTTTAAAATCATTTTTACGAGCTGAAGATAAAGTCCAATTCATTGTAACGCTACTGATGATAAGCACTGCAGTACTTACATAAAACAGTTGTGGCAATTCAAAATGAATCCACTTTCCGGCACCTCTGCTTACAATATAAGCGCTGGTACATGCTCCAAAAAGCATTACCATTGATACCATAGCCACCCAAAGCAAAGGGATTGCTACTTTTTCTCTGATTTGACGTTGTTCGTTAGCTGCTGACAGAGGTGTTTCCATTGAAATAGTATTATCCATAAAGTACTGCTAATTGAATTGCGGGTAAATAAAAGAAGGAGCCGAACATCAACTTGCGTGCGGCTTCTATTGTACAATCTTTGTACAAAACATATGCTTGATATAAAAAATAAATGCTGCAAAAAGAGATAATCAATGATGAAATGAATCCTGAAAAGTGAAACATCACCGGCATTAAACTAATTGGATATAAAAAAAGTGTGTACACCAAAACCTGAAAAGCACTGCTTTTATCACGACCACCAGGTGAAGGCAACATTTTGAATCCTGCTTTTTTATAATCATCGTCCAGCACCCAAGCAATTGCCCAAAAATGAGGAAACTGCCAAATAAATTGTCCTGCAAATAAAATCCAACCTATTAATGGAACACTCCCAAAACCTTCTGTAGCAGCAACACAGCCTAATAATGGAGGAATTGCTCCCGGAAATGCACCTATAAAAACAGCAAAAGGGGTGACTCTCTTTAAAGGAGTATACACAACTGTATAAAGCAACAATGCTAATAATCCAAGTAAACCGCTCAAGGGATTCATAAAAACCCACAGAATTGCAACCCCAGCAATCCCGGTAACAGAAGCCAATACCATGGCTTCGGCAACACTCATTCGCTCTTGCGGAAGCGGACGATTTTGTGTGCGTGTCATTAATTTATCTAAATCCCGCTCTATAATTTGATTAAAACCATTGGAAGAACCTGTTACCAAAAAACCTCCCAGCACCAACCAGCCCATTTTTACCCAATCAAGTTCTTTGGAAGCCGCAGCAAAAGCAATGGCAGCAGAAATAACAACCAATGAAGCCAAGCGAAACTTCATAAAGGTTGCGTAATCACGCAATTTACTCGTTTGAAGTTCTGATTTTTCGATGATATTTAGGTTTTCGGTTTGCAAATTGAAAGGCTTTTTGAAAAAGCAATGCAATTTTACCAATTATTATGGGATTTGGAAAGGGAAAA
>CAYWAV010000109.1:0-11134 GCA_964456225.1 uncultured Chitinophaga sp.
ATAATCAAGCGCTCCACTACGTTTCTGAATTCACGGATATTTCCTGTCCAATTGATTTTCTGTAACTCTTTTATTGCATCTTTAGAAAAACTTTTGCCTGGCATACCATGATCTTCACAAATCATTTTTAAGAAATGTTCTGCTAACAATGGAATATCTTCTTTGCGTTCATTCAACGATGGCACATGAATTAAGATAACACTTAAGCGGTGGTATAAATCTTCACGGAAATTTCCGGCAGCAATTTCTTTTTGCAGATCCTTGTTGGTTGCAGCCACCACACGCACATTTACTTTTATTTCTTTCTCTCCTCCTACTCTGGTAATTTTGTTTTCCTGTAAAGCACGTAATACTTTGGCTTGCGCAGAAAGACTCATATCACCAATCTCATCCATGAACAATGTACCACCCTCAGCTTGCTCAAATTTTCCTTTACGTTGATTTATAGCAGATGTGAAAGCGCCTTTTTCGTGACCGAACAATTCACTTTCTATCAATTCACTTGGAATGGCAGCACAATTTACTTCAATCAAAGGAGCATTAGCACGGTTGCTTTTCTCGTGCAGCCAACGAGCCACCAATTCTTTTCCGCTTCCGTTCCCCCCCGTTATCAAAACTCTTGCATCTGTCGGAGCTACGCGTTCGATCATTTCCTGAATCTGTTGAATTCCTTTTGATTCACCTACCATGTCAAAGGTCTTGCTCACCTTTTTCTTCAACACTTTCGTCTCCGTAACCAAAGTAGATTTATCCATTGCATTACGGATGGTAACCAATAAACGATTTAAGTCCAAAGGTTTCGCGATAAAATCAAAAGCTCCTTTTTTTACTGCTTCAACGGCTGTTTCAATATTCCCGTGCCCGGATATCATAACAATAGGTGTGTCAGATGACAATTGCATGATTTTATCTAACGCTTCAATCCCGTCCATTTTTGGCATCTTTATATCACACAATACAATATCATATTTCTCCTTTTGAATCATCGCGACTCCTTCTAGTCCGTCAGATGCTTCATCTACGAGATATTTTTCATATTCCAAAATTTCACGCAATGTTTTACGGATACTTTTTTCGTCATCAATGATTAATATTTTTGCCATCTCTATTTGAGTTAAATGTTATAATTTTCCTTCCAATACTTCGTAAATCACTCCTTCTTTTAAAGAGTAAGTTGATAAACGCATTTGTTCTATTTCGAGCGAACGAATTACAAAATGAACAATAATACTCGAAACCACAATCATATCCACACGCATCGCAACCAACCCCTTCATTTCCAATCGTTCCAAATTGGTAGATTTTAATATTTCTTCATAAATGGTTGCACACTCCCCTAAATCAAATGTGAATTCTGTTGTATCATCCAACATTTGAGTTGAATAAAAACGATGTACGATCATTTCAGCAAGTGAATCAAAAGAACCAGAAGAACCGATGAGTTCTGTAATCGGATATTCTTTTATGGCTTCAAAAAGTGGTTGCAATTCAGTGAATAAATGATCTACAAAAATATTAATTTCAGATAGCTTGATCGGATCTGAAGGTGGAAACATTTCCAACAAACGAGCTGCACCTAATAAAAAACTTTGTTTCCAAAAAATTTGACTTTTGTTTGCAATTATAAACTCAGTGCTTCCACCACCAATATCAATAATCAAAGAAGCTTGTTCTGACATTTTAACGGCTGAACGTACACCATAATAAATCAACTCTGCCTCTCTATCTCCTGAAATCACCTGAATGTCGATGCCTGTTAGAGCTTTTACCTTTTCCACAAACTCAGCCCCATTGGAAGCTCCTCGGATTGCTGAAGTAGCAAAGGCATAAATTTTATCTGCCGTATATTTTTGTGTAGAAGCAAAGTGTGTTTTAAACGCTTCTATACCTCTATCGAATGCTACATCAGCAATAAAACCTTTGTTCATTCCACCTTCAGCAAGTTTTACAGAAATCTTGGCTTGAAATATAGGCAAATACGTTTTATCGGAATTTACTTCTACAATAAGTAAATTAAAGGTGTTAGTTCCTAAATCGATAACGGCAATCTTCATAAAAAAGTAGCATTTAAAGCTACAAGATATGAAAATATTAGGACTCTATAAATTGCAGATCAGCCTTTATAAAACAGCCACTTGCCAAGCTCTTTCCAGCTTACTTTTTTACCATACATTAAAATTCCTGTACGGTAAATACGAGCTGCTAACCAAGTTGTGAAAAGGAAGCCCAATATCAAAAAAACCATTGAAAGGGCAATTTCCCAAGCAGGGACACCAAAAGGAAGGCGAACCATCATTACAACAGGTGAAGTAAAAGGTATCATAGAAAACCAAACTGCTAAAGAGCCTTGCGGATCTTGCATTACTGTTTGAGCAATCCCAAAAGAGAAAATGAGCGGAATGGTAATGGGCAACATAAACTGATTGGTATCAGCTTCGCTATCAACAGCAGCTCCAATTGCAGCAAACATTGCACTATACATTAAATAACCTGCTAAAAAATAAAATAAGAAACACAATAACATAGATGCCATATCAACCGATTTGAAATCGTTCCACAACTGAGTCATTTCATTCGGCTCTTCATTTTTACCCATGTTTTCATAATCCAAATTCTCCCCTATTTTTATAACTTGTTCTTTGGCTTGAATCTGCTTCATATCAATATCTTTCAATACTGTAGCTGCAGCAAAACTATACAAGGTTGTAGATAAAATCACCCACAATAAAAACTGAGTCAATCCAACTAAAGCAACACCAACAATTTTTCCCATCATCAATTGAAATGGTTTAACAGATGACAAAATCACTTCGACAATACGACTCGTTTTCTCTTCCATCACACCTCTCATCACCTGAACACCATACATGAAAATAAAAAAGTAAATCATAACTGCAGCAACCAAACCAATCCCCATATACAAACCAGTGTTGGTGTTTTTTTCGTTTCCTACTTCATCCAACTGCTTAGTAAACATCTTGATTGTTGATTTTTCTTTCGCGTCTTTAATGAAATCAATATTGACATTATTCTTAGCCAACATTACTTCATACAACATTTTATTTAAGCTATACTCTATGTGTTGCTGACTAGCATTACTTAATTGCTTTTTAAAAAGTAACTGTATTCCTTTTTGCCCACCATTCAAAACGTTTTTAGGAATCCATAAAATAGCATCGTAATCGGTATCAAAAAAACCATCACGGGCCTGCTGAATAGTAATTGGTGGGTAATCAAAATGAACAATGTCTTTTTCTGGAATCAAATCGGTAAATAAAAAACTTTCGTCTATAACTTCTATTTTTTGTTTCTCCGACTTTTGCATCGACAACCAAATAGGAATAATCATAATTCCTACCATCAAAATAGGACCAAGCAAAGTAATCAGAATAAAAGATTTTTTCTTTACTCTGGACAGATATTCACGTTTGATAATTAGAAGTATCTTATTCATTTATTAAAATTTGAACCTTTTTATTTTTTTGACTTTTCTGCTTTTGACGTAAAAATTTTATTCCGTAAAATTACTTTGCGTCCCTAAAGCATTTCCTTCACTTACTTTTTTAATAAAAATATCATTCATGCTTGGCACTAACTCTTTAAAAGAATGAATTTCCACAGCAGATAAAATGGATGAAAGCAATTGATTGGAAGTACTTCCTGGTGTTAATTGAATCTGAGCTTTGCAAATTTCGCCTTCTACCGAATGTTCACCCAGCTTTCCATACGTCCACAACGAATTTGTAAAACCCATCATATTGCCTGTAAACTCAATTTCAATAACATTTGATTTGTTTTCCTTGCGAATATCTTTCACCGAACCATCCACAATTTTTTTAGAACGATTGATCAATGCAATATTATCACACAATTCCTCTACCGAACCCATATTGTGTGTAGAAAATAAAATAGTAGAACCTTGCTTTTTTAAATTTAAAATTTCATTCTTGATTAAATTTGCATTGATAGGGTCGAAGCCACTAAATGGCTCATCTAGTATTAGCAGCTTAGGTTCGTGCATCACAGTTACAATAAACTGAACCTTTTGTTGCATCCCTTTTGAGAGTTCTTCTACTTTTTTATTCCACCACGCATCCATCTCAAATTTCTCAAACCAATATTTTAATTTTTTCTTTGCTTCAGCTTTTTTCATCCCCTTCAACTGAGCCAAATACAAAGCTTGCTCACCCACTTCCATTTTTTTATACAGTCCACGCTCCTCAGGCAAATAACCGATCTGCTCCACATGCTTCTGAGACAATTTTTCATTTTCGAAAAATATTTCTCCGCTATCCGGACCGGTAATTTGATTAATGATTCTAATTAAGGAAGTTTTCCCGGCACCATTCGGACCTAGCAATCCGAAAACACTTTGAGCTGGAATGTCTAATGAAACATCATCCAATGCGGTATGGGATGCATATTTTTTAACAATATTTTTTGCCGATAATATATTCATATTAATCAAAATACTGTTTCATGCGTTCGAAAAAACCTTTGTCTTTTTTAGTTGGATTTGGCTTGAAATTTTCCGCTTCTTTTAAATCTTCTAAAATTTTCTTTTCTTCTTTTGATAAATGTTGAGGGGTCCAAACATTGATATTTACTAATATATCACCACGACCATAAGTATTTATATCGGGCAATCCTTTTCCTTTTAAACGAAGTACTTTCCCACTTTGTGTTCCAGCATCTACTTTCACTTTTGCTTTTCCATCAATTGTTGGCACTTCAATATTTGTTCCCAAAGCAGCATCTGAATAACTTACAAAATGATCGTAAAATAAATTCATTCCATCACGCTTCAAGTGTTCGTGTTCTATTTCTTCAATCACCACAATTAAATCACCTGCAACACCTCCGCGAGCTCCCATGTTTCCTTTTCCTGCAACCGACAATTGCATTGCTTCAGCAACGCCTCCAGGAATATTGATGCTGATTACATCTTCATCACGCACAATCCCATCGCCATTACATGGTGAACATTTATCGGTAATTGTTTGTCCTTCACCTCCGCAACTCGGGCAAGTGCTTGTAGTTTGCATTGCGCCCAAAATGGTGTTGGTGATTCTGGAAACTTGTCCCGCACCTTTACAAGTAGAACAAGTATTAAATGCAGAACCATTTTTTGCTCCACTTCCACTGCATGTTTTACAAGCAACGTATTTATTTACTTTAATTTTTTTCTCTACGCCATTTGCAATCTCCGTTAAATCCATTTTCACTTTCACCCGCAAATTCGAGCCGCGATTTACTCTTCGTCCACCTCGACCACTTCTTCCACCGCCTCCAAAGTGTCCACCAAAAACATCTCCAAACTGACTGAAGATATCATCCATGTTCATTCCGCCAAACCCTTGTCCGCCTCCACCACCGTAGCCACCATTATTACCCATTCCGGCATGACCATATTGATCGTACTTTTGTTTCTTTTCGGAATTGCTTAATATTTCGTAGGCTTCAGCTGCTTCTTTGAATTTTTCTTCAGCTGCTTTATCTCCAGGATTTTTATCCGGATGATATTTAATCGCCATCTTACGATATGCCTTTTTTACTTCATCAGCATTCGCACCTTTTTGAATTTCTAATATATCGTAAAAATCTCTCTTAGCCATTTTGTTAATTGAAAATTGAAAAATTGGAAAACTGAAAAATTAATTTCCGATGACCACTTTCGCAAAGCGAATTATTTTTCCGTTTAAACTATATCCCTTTTCTAATTCCTCCACAACCTTACCTTTCAAGTCGTCAGAAGGAGCAGGAATATTTGTAATCGCTTCATGAATATCTGCATCAAATGCTTCTCCAACAGTTTTCATTTCAGATAAGCCTTTTTGAGTTAAGGATGTTTTCAATTTAGAAAAAATTAAATTTACCCCATCATTCACAGCCTTCACATCTGTTGTTTCATTATTCGATTTGATTGCTCTTTCAAAATCATCCAACACAGGAAGTATGCTTTTAAAAACATCTTCTCCTGCCGATTGCATCATCTCTACTTTTTCTTTTGCAGTTCGTTTTCTAAAATTATCAAACTCCGAGTACAAACGAATATATTTATCATTAATCTCATCAGCTTTTGTTTTTAATTCTGCTAACTGTTTATCCTTTTCATCAACAGCATTTGTCTCGTCCTGATGAGTTTGTTCTTCGTTTTGTTCGTTCACAATATCACTTTCCGGTGTGCTCATTTTCTTAAATATATTTTTAATTTTTTTCATTGAATTTATAACAGACCAAACCTCTCAAATTATTTGCCATCAAAGATAATAAGACAATTTGACATAATTTATGAAATAAAAAAGACAGAACTATGAAAGTCCTGTCTTTTTTGCCAAAAATGTATAATTATCTGCAGACCTTTCGGGCTTTCTTGGTCAAATAAAAAGTGACCGACTCCAACTTTTTCTTAATAAAAGCATCTCCTGATTTTATGTTAACGACTAATCCTTGAAAAACAATTTTTTCGGGTGGATTCTTACCTGCTTTACGCAAAGCTTCATTAATCTGTCCGCCAATTGTAGGTCCGGCATAACCTGGAAACAATGAAATTACACCATCATTATAAACCGCTATTTCCCAAGCAACAACAGAGCAATCATTTTGTCCTTTGCCTCCTCTAAAAATAGATAAATTGGGTATTTTTTTTAATGAATCAATTGCAATGGTATCACCGCCTTTATAGCAGTTCAAATACAATCCTAAAGTATCTTTTTGGGAATAAGAATCTATAGCAATAACTTATAGACAGAAAACAAAAGAATTTTGTCATTGAAGGACTACTTGGTAAAATTAAACTCTGTTCTCCGGTTCAACTGATGTTCAATTTCTGAGCAATCCACTCCGTTTTTACACCTGTTTTTGATTTGAGTTTCGCCAAAACCTTTTGCTTTCAAGCGACTCTTTTCAATCCCTTGCAAAATAAAATATTCCATTACTTTTTGAGCTCTTTTTTCAGACAAAGTTATGTTATATGCATCTTCTCCTTTTGCATCCGTATGACTATTTATTGATAGTTTCAGACTTTTATTTTCCGACATTGCAGCAATTATTTTGTCTAACTTTTCAATCGACTCAGGCTTGACATCAGAAGAATTTGGGTCGTAATACACATTCTCATTTACAGTTAATTTTGCATCTTTAGAAGCGCCAAAATTCTTTATTTTTAAGCTTGTGTCCTCCTCTTTTTCACGAACAAGTGTTGCTAACTCGATTGGCAACAATTCATAGCTAAATCCTTTTTTTGTTTTGTTGAACGAACGAATAATTGTCCCATCAGGCCTTGCTGCATACAATTGTCCATCTTTTATTTTTGTATCATCTTCAACCAAAACGTTAATCTTATAGGACTTATCTGAACTCAATTCAGTAAATTTAAAATCACCATAATTATCCGTTATGGTTGTCTGAATCTCTTGATCATTCTCATCTTGCAAAACCACTTTTTGATTGGCCACGGGTTGATTACGGCCTTTCCCTGTCATCAATTTCCCAGCATAATCAATTTTAACTGACCCTTGCGAACCACCTGATTTAGCAGCAATTTTTACTGACACCGGTTCCATCTTAATTACTTCCACTGCACCTGTTTTTATATTCACCACTTCAACTTGAATATCTTTGATTACAAAATCCTCACCTGGCAAAAACTTTTTCAGAAGAGCTATTGTTTCATCACTTAGTGCGTAGGTTGTGTTTTTACAGACAGTGGTGCCGGATGGATTTCTTTTTTTATCCATATTAGAAAACTCACAGTCGTAAGAAACCAACTTGGTATTGCTTTTTGCAGCATTTCTGTTAATGACAGTCATGGTAGGATATTTAAGAATATCTTCAACGGAAGCATAATCTCCGCTACCAAAACCGCCTATACGAACCTCTACATCACTTTGTGAAAAAAGAGAAGCTGTTGTCAGAAAAGAAATGAAAAATAAAAAATATCTTAATTGCATTGTCATACTATTCATGAAAATATTTACCAAAGCTAAAAAAAATCAATTAGCTAATACCAATTGAAACATAAAAACACCTTTTCTTAAAACCTCACCTCTTTCCTCTCCTTGTCCAAGGGACTCCTTCGGAGAAGAAAGAGAGGAGGTATTGAATATTTTATATTTCAATTAGCTTTAAAATAAAAAGACAGAACCCAATCGAATTCTGTCTTTCATCCTATTAATATAAATTTACTTTATAAGCTTTTTAAGTTCATTTTCTAATCCTGCTCCTCTCAAAACATCTGATTTAGCAAGGATAATTCCATTTTCATCAATCAGATATCCTGCAGGAATTGAGTTTACACCATAAATGGCAGCGCCTTTTGATTGCCATCCACCTAAATCACTAACATGATTTTCCCAAATCAAACCATCTTTTGCAATAGCATTGATCCAAGCTTGTTTTTGTTGATCCAATGAAACGCTATAAACGGTAAATCCTTTTGCTTTTTTACTAAATTTTTGGTCTTTGTATTTGTTGTAAGTCGCTACAACATTAGGATTTTCTTTGCGACAAGGTCCACACCAAGAGGCCCAAAAATCGATTAATACAATCTTCCCTTTTAAGGAAGAAAGAGGAATCTCTTTACCTTCGGGGCTCATAAAGGCCAGTTCAGGCGCCTTATTTCCTACGTTAGTTCCGATAACTTCCTGCACAGGAGCAGAAGTATTTTTAATAAATCCGAATGCTATAACCGATACGGCTGCAAGGATGAGTACAATGTTTAATTTTTTCATGATTACAATATTACAAATTAATTTGGCTACTTCCTTACAATTTGCGCACCAAGTTTTTGTAAACGGATATCAATGTTCTGGTAACCTCTGTCAATCTGTTCTATATTGTGAATTGTACTTTTCCCGTTAGCCGAAAGTGCTGCTATCAACAAGGAAACACCTGCACGAATATCAGGAGATGTCATGGAAATGCCTTTTAGCTGGTGTTCGCGGTTTAAACCGATTACTGTGGCACGGTGTGGATCGCAAAGAATGATTTGAGCTCCCATGTCTATTACCTTATCTACGAAAAACAAACGGCTTTCAAACATCTTTTGATGAATCATTACTGCTCCCTTTGCTTGAGTGGCTACAACTAATATTATACTCAACAAATCCGGAGTAAAACCTGGCCAAATGGCATCGGAAATGGTTAAAATGGAACCATCAATAAAGGTATCAATCTCGTAATTTTCCTGCGAAGGAATGTAAATATCATCCCCTCTTCGCTCCAATTTAATCCCTAGTCGCTGAAATACACTAGGAATCACTCCCAACTCATCAAATTGCACATCTTTAATAGTAATTTCCGATTGTGTCATTGCTGCTAAACCAATGAAACTTCCTACTTCAATCATATCCGGCAACATTCTATGCGTTGTTCCACCCAAATACTCTACTCCGTCAATAACCAATAAATTAGAGCCAATTCCTTTGATTTTTGCTCCCATCCTATTCAACATTTTACACAATTGCTGAATGTATGGCTCACAAGCTGCATTATAAATGGTAGTCGTTCCTTTTGCCAAAACAGCTGCCATCAATATATTAGCTGTTCCCGTTACAGATGCTTCATCTAATAGCATGTAACACCCTTTTAAATTTTTTGCTTCTACTTTATAAAAGTCGTTAGCTTCATCATAAATAAATTTAGCCCCTAAGTTTTGAAAACCTATAAAGTGTGTATCCAATCTTCTTCGTCCGATTTTATCACCACCCGGCTTTGGAATATATCCTTTTCCAAATCTTGACAACAATGGACCAACAATCATAATAGACCCTCTTAAGCTTCCGCCTTTCTTTTTAAATTCAGCCGAATTCAAATAATCCACATCCACATTATCTGCCTGAAAGGTATATTCTTCGTGTCCTGTTTTCTCAATTTTTACTCCTAAATCTTGAAGCAAGTCAATGAGTTTATTTACATCAATAATATCTGGAATATTTTGTATAACTACCTTTTCTGGAGTTAATAAAACAGCGCAAAGTATCTGCAATGCCTCATTTTTGGCGCCTTGTGGGGTAATTTCGCCTTTTAATTTTTGTCCACCAATGATTTCGAATACGCTCATATTATTAAGTTAAATAGGTTAGTAAGTTAAATAAGTTAAAAGGGCTTAATAACTAATACGAAGTAAGTGTTTAATGAAGGAAATCAGTAAAGATTAAAGGGGTTTTTACCAACTAGGGATTGTTAATAGCGAGGAGGGAATGTTACGGAGCGTCATTGCGAGGAACGAAGCAATCTTTCATAATAATGAGAATAGTCTCCATTGGGCAAGATTGCTTCGTTCCTCGCAATGACGACTCTATACAACATCTTCTTTCCTTAGAATGACCTAAACAAAAAGCACCTTTCAAATTACGAAAGATGCTTTTAAAATAAAGTGGTTATATAAGTTTAGAAAGAAAATCAGCGAAAATTTTTGTTTTCAGCCAAATCCGCGTTCCTATTAAAAAGGTTTTCTCTTAAAGTTCTGGTTATTACTCTTGTGATGGCGGTGACCATTATTTTTACCACCGTTGTTATTTTGTTTTTTCTTATTGTCTCTGCCGGCAGCATTTTGATTACTTGTAGGACGAGGAACAAAAGTTTGAGTGCTTCTCAACAATGAAATATCTGCTAATTTTAATTGTCCTTTCGAAAGCTCTTCCAATTGCTTTAAAATCACCTCATCGTTCACCGAATCACGATTCCAGGTCAAATAAGAACGTTTCATCAAGTTAGCAATTTGCTCCACCAAAGCATCTTTTTCTGCTCCATCAGGATATTCTTTTCCTTTTGCGATAATACGTTCTACCGTCTTACCATAATGTTTATAACGAATATCGTTACTTGGATAAGCTACTCTATCGGGTTTGGTTTGAAACGTTTCTGCAGTAGGCATTGGATAGGGAGAATCCACATCCAATTTAAAATCAGAAATAATAAAAATATGATCCCAAAGCTTGTGCTTAAAATCTGTTACATCACGCAAGTGCGGGTTTAATTGTCCCATTACATCAATAATAGCACGAGCTACTTTGTTGCGTTCTTCACGATCTTTCACTGTCATCGCAAAGTCAATCATTTTTTGAATGTTTCTGCCGTATTCGGGGATAATCATCTTTGGCAGACTAGTATTATAATCCATTTCCATCTC
>CAYWAV010000110.1:0-10695 GCA_964456225.1 uncultured Chitinophaga sp.
TTGCAAATTCCGCATAAACAGACCCCACTTGACCGCTAAAAATTGACCCCTTGCATTTTCCTTTCCACCCCTCTTGAAAATGCTATAAATATTAGCTTTCAACCTAAAATCATCCAAAATTTTGAGGGGTCTGAATATTCCGAAAAGAAGGGGTCTGAGTGAGCGAAATTCCCAGACATGCCACTCAAATTTTTCCTACCCCTTCAACTTATTAAAAACCCTTTCAATATATTTTTCGGTAGGCAATAAACTCTTTTGAATTCGTTTTGCATAATGAATCGAATCAATGATTTCCTTTTGCTTTGCTTCCACCAAATCTTTTTGTCTTTCTACCAATTCCTTTTGGTCTTCAATAATCAATTTTTGTTTTTTGATAATTCTAAATCTATTGAAAAGAATACCTAAGAAAATTAAAACAAAAATTAAACCTACAATCAAATAATAGCGCTGAAGTTTTTCTTGTTTGAGTTCAGCATGCGCAACCTTTTTATCGGCTACCACTTTAATACTGTCTGCACTTATTTTTTTATCAAATTCGTATTGCATTTGTTGTTGCATGGTACTTTTTGCACTTTCCACGTTATAAATACTATCTCTTAATTTGATGTGATTTCTAAAGTGCAAGACTTCATTTTTAAAATCCTTTGTGGCCAAATACAAGTCACTCAATGTTTCTTCCACTTCTTCATTCATGTCTAACCAACCACCTTCGTCTGCCATTTCTGCTGCAATTAATAAATATTTTTCTGCATCAGTATATTTTTTTAAATCGCAATAATCGTTCCCGATGTTTGCATTGCTTTCGGCAATTCCTTTTTTGTCGCCCATACTTTCTCTAATCTGCAAGGCGGCTTTGTCGTATTGAAGAGCTTTTTCAAAATTCTTTAGTTCTCGGGAAACTTGTGCCATGTTGTTTAGAGCATAAGAGATGTAATATTTATCTCCAGAATTTTTAATTAGTTCGTAGGATTTTAGGCTGTAATCCAAAGCTTTAGTAGGCTCTCCCAATAAATTGTATACCATACCAATATTCCCCATGTGTCTGGATATTTCTTTCGGATGGCCTAGCTCTTGTTCCGTTTTCAGGGCTTTCAAATAAAACTCCAGGGCTTTTTTATATTCTTTCAATTCAAAATAAACGCCACCAATATTTCCGGTATGACGAGCAATTCCAGTTTTATTATTCAGGGCTTCATCCATTTTTAATGCTTTCAAATAATATTGGATGGCAGAAGGGAATTTTCCTTTGTAATAATATACCAAGCCTACATTCCCTAAATGCTTCGCTTGCCCTTCTCTATTATTTATCTCTTCATCAATTTTCAATGCTGTTAAATGTTGAAGCAATGCAGCAGCATAATCGCCTTGACCTCCGTATATCAATCCAATATTCCCCATTGAAGTGGCAATCCCTTTTTTATCACCAATTTCTTTTGAATACTTCAAGGACTTTTCATAACTCTTAATGGCTTGTGGATACATTCCATAATCATCATTAAAAAAACCATACAAACGATATACATTTGCCAGCTCTTTTTTATTGTTCTTTGACAGCGCAAATTTTTTATACTCTTCTAAATATTTTACAACGGAAGTGGAATCCGTAAATTCATTTAGAAAAAATAATTGAATATAGGTGTGAGCAATGAGAGAGTCTGAGATTGGTTTTTTCAAATTTGCAAGCAGGGAATCCATTTTGCTTTTTTGAGCACAGCCATTTTCAGAATGCAAAAGCAAACAAAATAGAAAGAAAAAAACAAAATACTTTTTCATACGAGTAAGAGAATAATAGGAGCCGCTCTATCAAATATAATAAATTAAACGGAAAACGGAAACAAGCGATTGGACTTTGTTATTTCCAGATGTAAGCACTACCTTTATCCTTAATCACAAACAAATGTCTTCCATAAAGAAAGAGCTTCCAAAAGAAAAATTTAGATTACATCCCAGAAACAAAAACGGGGAACGTTATGATTTCGAAGCGCTGATTGCAAGCTGTCCGGAACTTGCGACTTTTGTTGTGCTGAATGAATACAAGGATCAATCCATCGATTTTTTTAATCCAGCAGCAGTTAAAATGCTGAACAAAGCAATATTAAAACACTACTATAAAATCGACTATTGGGACATTCCACCTAGTTATTTATGTCCGCCCATTCCCGGACGAGCAGACTATATTCACCACCTAGCCGATTTGCTAGCAAGCTGCAATGAAGGAAAAATACCGATTGGAAAAAAAATAAAATGCCTAGATGTAGGTGTAGGTGCAAATTGCATTTATCCTATGATTGGCGTAAAAGAATACCAATGGTCGTTTGTGGGAAGTGATATTGATGAAGCAGCTTTGGAATCCGCATCAAAAATCATTGAAGGAAATTTGGAATTAAAAGATTTTGTGGAATTGGATTTACAAGAAAACAGCAGAGATTTTTTTAAGGGAATCCTTCGGACAGATGAAAAGTTTGATTTAACCATTTGCAATCCTCCCTTTCATGCATCTTTGGAAGAAGCACAAAAAGGAACACTACGCAAGCTGAGTAATTTAAAAGGAAAAAAGATAAGTACGCCCACACTTAATTTTGGCGGACAAGGAGCTGAACTATGGTGTGAAGGTGGTGAAGAGCGTTTTGTGAAAGACATGATTTTTCAAAGCAGACAATGCAGAAACGATATTTTTTGGTTTTCTACACTCATCTCTAAAGAATCCAGCTTAAAATCCGTTTACCAAATTCTTAAAAAAGTGGATGCCAAAGAAGTCAAGACAATTGACTTGAACTTGGGAAATAAAAAAAGCAGAATTGTGGCTTGGACATTTCTATCGCCAGTGCAACAAAGGAATTGGATGAAAGAGAAATGGTAATATCAAATGCCTGTCATTTTAGTAAAGCCATTCCTTTCTGATATCCGAAAATTTTACTATATTTATTCCATTCAAATAAACCCGAAACATGAAAAAACTACTCCTCCCAATTGTCTTTTTATTTATTGGCATCACTTCTTCCTCTGCTCAAAAATGGGTAGCGATGATGGAAGATCCGACCGTAAATTTTTATGATGTACAGAAAGAATTCTATTCTTACTATGTAAACAAAACAAAAGCACAAGAGGAGGAACCTAGAATGGATGGGCCTTATAGTCGATTCAAACGTTGGGAATATTATATGGAACCAAGAGTTTATCCAACAGGTATTCGTCCCGACCCAATGCATTTATATGCTGAGTGGTTAAAACAAAAAGCGCTAGTTCCTACCAATAGAGCAAGTGCAAATTGGACATTTATTGGTCCTTCACAAATTCCAACAAATGGTGGCGGTGCGGGAATCACCTTTGATGTAGCAATAGATCCAACAAATGTGCAAAAGCTTTGGTTGGCAACTGGTGGTGGATTATGGAAATCAACGGATGGAGGAAATACTTGGAGTACCAACACCGACCAACAACTTCCTGCATTAGGCATTTCGGATGTAATCATTGATCCAACAAATGTAAATAACATGTTTATTGGTGTGAATTCAGGAGTTTTTAAATCAACGGATGGAGGTACTACATGGAATACTACAGGCCTCACGCAATTTTGCAAGCGAATAATTATGGATCCTAGCAACTCAAATATTTTGATTGCTGCTTGTGGTGATGGTATCTACAGAACAACGGATGCTGCAGCTACTTGGACATTAGTGCTTCCATCAACAGGATTAATTGGTTCTATACGTGATTTGGAATTTAATCCTGCAACACCCAACATCGTTTATGCGTCCGGATATTCACAAATACTACGTTCAGCCGATAACGGAATTACTTGGAATGTGATTACAGCTGGATTGCCTTCTACACCTTTCGGAATTAAATTAGCTGTAACACCTGCAAATCCAAACTATGTATATGCATTAATGACCAGTTATGTTTTTCCTGCAAGCAATGGATTTTATGGCTTGTATCGTTCAACAGATGCAGGGCTAACATGGACAACCATGTCGACAACACCCAACATTATGGGTTATGATATAACAGGGGCAGCAAGTGGCGGACAAGGTGCTTATTGTATGGCACTAGCTGTATCACCATTAAATGCAGATGAAGTGTATACCGGAGGAATTAATGTGTGGAAATCGAGTGATGGAGGAATCACGTGGACCGTCAAATCAAATTGGGGCGGTGTAGGAGGAACATATATACATGCTGATCAGCAAGGATTAGAATTTCAACCGGGAAGCGGATCTGTTTTATATTCCTGTAATGATGGTGGAATAAATGTTTCAAACGATGCAGGAGCAACCTGGACCAACTTGAGCAATGGTTTAGAAATTTTGCAAATTCATAAACTCGGCAACTCAGCCAGCAATGCAAATATTATTGCAGTCGGTACACAAGATAACGGAAGTAATAAGAGCAGTTCAGGAAGTGTTTTAAACATAGGTGGAGGAGACGGATTTGAATGCATCATTGATTATACAGATTCAAATACCATTTATACTTCTTATCAAAATGGAGCCATTTTCCGTTCAGTAGATGGAGGCACAACAAGTGTTTATATTAGCCCAGCAAGCAGCTCAAATTTTTATACTAACTATTCAATGAATCCTTTAAAGAGCAGTACACTGTATGCACCTTTCGCAGAACTTTATCGCTCTTATAATAAAGGAACAACTTGGACCGCCATCACTTCAGGTGTTTTTCCAGCAACAGGTGGGGCTTTTCACACACCAGCAGTTATAGCACCATCGGATACGAATACGATTTATGTTGCTCGAATGACAACCGTTTATAAAACAACAGATGGCGGAGGAACATGGACAAACATTGCAACAGGATTACCACCAGCTGCCTATGTAACAAGTATGACTGTGCATCCAACAAATGCAAATATTTTATGGACAACCTTTTCGGGATACGGAAGCTATTCCACAACAAGCAATGAGAAAGTTTTTGAATCAACCGATGGTGGAATCTCTTGGACGAATATTACAGGATTAGGATTGCCAGCTGTTGCAGTAAATTGTATTGTGTATCAAAATGGATCACCGGATGCATTGTATGCTGCTACAGATTTGGGCGTTTTTTACATTGACAATACCATGTCGAATTGGATTCCTTACAATACAGGTTTACCAAACATAAGAGTTGCCGAAATTGAAATTCAATATGGCGTAGGAAAATTAAGAGCCGGAACCTATGGAAGAGGATTGTGGGAAACAGATTTAAATGTTGCAGTAGTCAACACCGATGATGCCGGCATCTCAACCGTGCTTTCTCCGACAGCAACCATTTGTACAAATAACATTACACCAGTTGTGAAGCTAACTAATTTCGGCTCCGCAACATTAACCTCCGCCACTATCGAGTATCAGGTAGATGGAGGAACGGTAAACACGTTTGCATGGACAGGTTCTGTTGCATCCTTTGCTTCTATAAATGTTACCTTGCCAGCAATGACAGTAACGCCAGGGGCACACATCTTTCATTCGAATACCATTTTGCCAAATGCTGTTGCAGATATAAACAACACAAACGATTCGATAAATTTTGCATTTACTTATGTTGTTGGTTTACCGGTTCCATTCAGTGAAGGATTTGAAAGCACAACATTTCCACCAACAGGTTACACTCGAAATAATTTTGATGGAGGAATTACTTGGCAACGAACAACGTTAGCTTCCAAAACAGGACTTGCATCTGCATTTATGGACAACATGAATTATGCAAACGATGCGATGATTGATGAATTGATACTTCCGAATATTGATTTGACAAGTACAGCATCACCAACAATGACCTTTGAAATGGCTTATCAATTGAGAGCAAATCCACTTCCATCCAATTCATATTCCGATACCTTAAAAGTGCAAGTATCCACTGATTGTGGAGTTAGCTGGACACAAGTTTTCAAAAAATTTGATATCCCTTTGGTAACCACCACACCAATTTACAATCTTTCTGTAACATATGTGCCTGCCACTTCCACAACAGCAGATTGGCGTTTAGAATCAATTGACCTTAGTCCATTCACGTTCAGCAATGGTGTGTTAATTAAAATTATAAATGTAAACGGAAGAGGTAATAATTTATACATCGATGATATTAATATTGTTGATGTTCCATTGGGAATAAATTCAAGTGCATTCTCACAAATTGATGTTTATCCAAATCCAGGAAATGGTGAGTTTACATTCGAGATGCAAAATGGAAAACTTGGAACAGAATTAAAAATATACAATGTATTAGGGGAATTAATTTATAGTTCAACAATCACACAAGGAACAAATGCAATTGATATTTCGAAACATGCTGCGGGAATGTATTTTTACAAAGTGGTTTCACAAGGGAGAGATGTTGCGAATGGGAAGTTAATGGTGAAGTAGCTCCGTAAGGAGCATTTTTAGTTTCGTGTTTCTAATGAGCTTTTTTTGGCATAAAGGGCTTTAGCTCCGACATTTTCTTCTTTTTCTTTTTGCTTGAACAAAAAGAAACAAAAATTCAAGGCCGGCTGATGGCTGTCCGCCTCTCACCCTTTTTCTAAAAATCTAAAGTAAAACACTAAAGATTTTACTAAGATTTTTTAGAAAAAATGCGTTCACCCCTTGACGGCATCGCACCCGGCCGTGGCTTACCCGCGTCTCCGAAAAGCACATTCGTCTTTGAAAATATTTTTTTGTAGCGTAATCACTTGGGGTGGCAGGTTTGAGATTGTGCAGCAATAGTGATAATGAGCGCCAGAAAAATTTTCTTTTTCGCGGAGAGATGCATCGCATGCAATCAATTATCCGTGGTTGCTTTTTCCTGACTAGGAAAAAGCAAATTGCCTTTGCAATCTCAAAAAGGTTTTTGTTACTTTTTGCCTTCAAAAAGCAAGAAGAAAATACCGGAGATAAGAATACTTAGACTAAGCAACAGCAATATTAGTAAACGTATCGTGTAAGTATATCTGCGGATACGCACCTTACTCCTCTACTTCTAACTCAATAAATGCTTTTGCTTTCGCATCTCTTTTACTTTGACGTTTGTCGATGGACAAAAGAATAGCAGGCAGTAATATTAAATTGGTTATCATAGCTACCAACAGTGTGATAGAAATAAGTACACCCATTGCAACTGTTCCTCCAAATCCGGAAGCAGCAAAAATGGCAAAACCACAGAATAAAATTATCGCAGTATATACCATACTAAATCCTGTTTCTTTAATTGCAATGCTAATAGAACTTGCTACGGTGGAATTTATTTTTTTTAATTCTTGTCGGTATTTTGTAAGGAAATAAATCGTTCCATCGGAAGAAATTCCAAACGCAATACTAAAGATTAAAATAGTAGATGGTTTGAAGCGGATTCCCATGTATCCCATAATTCCAGCAGTAATGACCAGTGGAATCAAACAAGGAATTTTAGATAGTAAAATGATTCTTACGGAGCGGAACAATGCTATTCCAACAAGAGCAATTAATAAAATTTCAATCAACAAGCTTTCAAAAAGGTTGTACAGCAAATAAACATTCCCTTTTAAGAACATTAAACTTTGTCCTGTTAATTGCACATCATATTCTCTAGGATCAAAAATAGAATCTATGCGGGGTTCTATTTCAGCCACCAATTTTTTCATTTTTTCGGAACCGATGTCAGCCATCTGAAAACTCACACGGGTAATCTGTTTGGTTGAATCGATGAACGTTGCTAATTTATTTTCTTGTCCTTTTACAGTGGAAGTATATTGCGTCAACTCTTTCAATTCCATTATCCCTGGCAGAATGTAATATTTCTTTTCTCCGTCTTTATATGCTTGATAAGAAAATTTTACTCCTTCTACAACAGAAAGAGGTTTTGAGAATTCATCGTATTCAGCAAATACTTTTTGCAATTTTTTAATTTTATAAAGTGTTTTCCCATTGTCGTCAAAAACACCATTTGGTTTTTTTGTATCAATAGAAACTTCAAATGGCAATACGCCATTAAAATTATTCTGAAAAAATTGTAAATCGGTATTTACCGGGTCTTTTTTCGGAAGGTCGTCCACCACAAATCCATTTACATTTATTAGACTGGCTCCATAAGCAGAGGCAAGTGTAACAATTGTTATAACGATATATAAAGCTTTGCGTCTGTTATGCACCACATGATCCACCCAAACTAAGAATTTATTAATTATTACACCTTCCAAATGTTTTGTTTGCTTATCAGTAGGCACAGGCAGATAGCTTAAAATAATCGGGATAAGAATAAGCGTAATAAAATAAGTCACCATTACATTTATTGCTGCTACTACACCAAACTCCACCAGCATAGAACTATTGGTGAAATAAAGAACACCAAAACCAATTGCCGAAGTAATATTTGCTAAAAACAAAAGCACACCAATGGTTTCAATCGTCACACTCAAAGCTTTTACTTTATTTTTATGTTTGATGTATTCGCTCTGGTATTTATTAATAAGGAATACACAATTCGGAATTCCAATAACCATGATGAGCGGAGCAATCAATCCCGACAACATTGTAATTTTATAATCCAACAGTGAAATTGTTCCAAGCGACCATGTTACTCCAATTGCAACAACAAACACAGAAAAGAAAACAGCAGAGAACGAACGAAAAAACAGCCAAAGAATAATTACCATCACCAAAGCGGCCAAACCCATAAAGAGCCCCATTTCTGCAGACACTTTTTCCATCAAGGCTGTACGCACATACGGTAAACCGGAATAATGAATTTGAAGATTGTGTTTTTTTGCAAATTCGTCACCCAATATTTTTATTTGGTGAACAATTTCAATTCTACTTTTTGAGTTTAAATCCTTTTTAGTAAACGTGATTGCCATTAAACTGGCTCCCGTTTTTTTGTTGTAAACCAATCCATCGTAAAAAGGAAGTGATTCGATTATTGCTTTTAAACTATCTAATTCTGCTTGTGATTTCGGAGCGCTGGAAACAATGGGAAGAAAATCAAACTTGTTCAAACTATCGTTTCGGTGGATGTTGTAAAGTTTAGCAACCGACATCAATTCCTTGATGCCAGTAATATTTTTTATTTGTGTACTCAGTTCATACCAATCGTTAAACTTTTTTAGTTCAAATAAATTTTTGTCTTCAATGCCAATCACCATTACACTTCCATCTTCACCAAAGAGTTTTCTGAAATTTTCATATTCGATATATGTAGAATCATCAGCAGGAAGAATTTGCGGATAGGAATATGTCAATTGAATTTTTGTAGCTTCATAACCCATAAAAACAGTTATGAGCATTACTACAACAATGCATGCAATTTTATTTCTTAAAATTTTATTTGCTAAAAATTTCCACATATCATTTATAATTCTATTTGTGCAAAGGTCGCTTTTTTATCATGCCCCCTCTAGTATCTTTTACAGCATTCATCACAATAAAAGCATTCGGATCAATCTTATCTACTTCCGCATGTAGTTTTCCAATCTCCAAACGTGTAATTACAGTATAAACAATGTCCATGTTACTGCGAGTATCACCACGTTTTCCAAATCCTCTTTTACCTGTATAAATGGTAACGCCTCTTCCCATTTTTTCTGTAATCATTAAACGAACTTCTTCACTATGCGAAGATACGATGGTAACACCCGTATACTCTTCAACACCTTCAATAATAAAATCAACCGTTTTGGAAGCTGCCAAATATGCTAAAATAGAGTACAATGCCGTTTCGATAGACAATACATAAGCAGCCACCGAAAAGATAATGATGTTGAACACCATAATGATATCACCCAATGTAAGTCCTGTACGCTTACTTAAAAAGATGGCCAACACTTCGGTTCCATCCAGCACACCGCCACCTCTGATTGCAAATCCAATTCCCGCCCCAAGGAAAAACCCTCCGAATACCGAAATAAGCAACTTATCGGAAGTAATTACAGGATAATGGATAAAGGTAATGGCCAATGCCAAACCGATAATCGCTAGAATACTTTTTATTGCGAACTGCTTCCCTAATTGATTGTAGCCAAGAATAATAAATGGAATATTGATGATTAAAATCAATAAAGGCAGTGGAAGTTTTGTTACTTCAGCTGTTAATAGAGAAATTCCTGTTACACCGCCATCAATAAAAGAGCTGGGTAATAAAAACCCTTCTAATCCAAATCCTGCTGATAAAATTCCAATTGTTAGCAAAAAGCCGTCTTTCAAAAAGTGGAATGCCTCAACTTTAAAGACGTAAACCTGCTTGCCAGCATCGTACTTGCTTACAGCTTTTGCTGGTGTTCGCCCACGAAACATGCGTATTACAGAAATAAATATTCTACGCGAAAGTGAATTCATAATATTATCTGACAGCCAAACAGACTTTAAAACTAAGCGGATCTAATGAGTGTCTGCCCTAAATGTACTAAAATTTTACCTTAATAGGAACAACAATTAAAGTAGGAAACACAAATTCAAGTGGCTGGTTTTTCTTTACCTTTGTACCTGCGTTGAATTCCAAAGGGCACATACTAATAATAGATGACGAGGAAAAACTTCGTTCTTTATTGTTTAGAATAATTGAATTGGAAGAATTTAAAGTCTTTCAAGCTTCCACTGCAAAACGCGGATTAGAATTATTAGAGCTTGAGAAAAACATCGACTTAGTAATTACCGATGTGAAACTTCCTGACGATAATGGCATTGATTTACTTTCTAAAATAAACCACTATGCACTGAAAGTGCATAGGTTGGGGTAAAGAAAGAATGAAATTCT
>CAYWAV010000111.1:0-10391 GCA_964456225.1 uncultured Chitinophaga sp.
AAAATTGCAAATGCAGGAACTCCGCATCTTGCTTAGGTAATGCGTCTCATATAATACGTCTTAAAATTGCAGTCAGTGCATTTATTACTTTAATTTTAAACGAAGAACTCATTTCTACATCACGTCCACCTATTATATAGATGTCGTACTGACCAGCGATAAGATTAAGAGGTGTCGTATTATTGTCGAGTTTTAATGTTGTCATTGCTATTGCCGCTAACTAGTATATATACGAACCATTAGTTCGCATACACACCCAATTTAGGGTAGATATGCGAACCTTTTGGTCGCTTATTCAAATGTAGCGAAATATTACATCACAAAAAAATTCCCCTGCAAATGCACTGAAATCTTTTACCATTAAGCTATCATTCTTCCTATTGGCACTCCATTTCCTCTTACACGTTAAGATGCTTTGGCGGCTTGGTGACTTTCTCACGATTCTATTAATACTTAATTATTTTTAAAACAGCTGAACTGTTTGAACCAGTCACTCTTAGAAAATAAATACCATTTTTCCATTCTGAAATATTTAATTGAGTCGAATGAACTGGATTATCATTTTCAAATAATTTCTCCCCAATACAATTGAAAATAGTTATGGTTTGTGGTATTATTTTTTCGGAAATGGAAATAGTAATTACATTTTCAGAAGGGTTGGGATAAACATTAATTTCCTTTCTGAAATTTAAATCAAACTCGCTAATAGATGTTGGGCAGTTAGGTGCAATTGCTGAAGTGTTAATATTCAAAACTCCGCTTGTTACAAACCAGTTTTCCCAGGTTCCACCGCTTCCGGTTTGCCAATCGTTCAAATTAAATGAATTTATCCCCGTTTGAGTTCCTGCCACTTTGTAAACTTTTACAGCTTCATTCGTTCTATCCCATGTAAGAGATTGTCCGGCAGCGCAATTCTCCGGAGTATTTGGTAAAACGCAATTAGGTTGCAGAAAATAAGCATAGTCATTGTTTGCGGGATAGTCGCCATATACATAACCGATTCCATTTGTGTCAACGCAAACAGCAGTGTATTCTTCACAAGCAATTCCATTCGCAGCAACTCCGTAATCCTGAAATATTCTGGATAAAAAAGTAGTGTGTCTTCCTTTTCTGTCAGGGCTGTCATAATGTGTATCCGTAATTACATTATTTAAAATTGGGTTGAAAAGAAAACCGTCCTTTAACAAAGTTACATCGGTATCATAAGGATTGTTTAATGCTGTAGCTGATGTAACACTTCCGTTTTGAGCAGTATTGACAATGGAACCCAGAATTGCCATTCCCGCGGAAGTACCTCCAACTGGAATTTTCTTTACATTAATCAAATAATTTAGAGCAGTATCAATTGGGGTTTGTTTCCAGTAAGAAACATAATCCCACTGATTGCCGCCAGCAATCCAAATGGCTTCGGCATTTCTAATTTGATTAATTACATAAGGATCGTACGAAGCTGTAGCATTATTAAAAACAATAGTTTCGACAGAATTTACAGGAACACCCAATGTAGAATACAAATAAGTATTGTAACCACTGGAACCTGTTGCACGAAGAACAACAATATCCCCCCCTCCACTATGTTGTAAAAACCAAATCATGGCATTGTCGTTTTCGCTAGCTCCTCCCATCAAAACTGTTACACCTTGTGTGGTGGCTGTTACATTTGAAGTGTCACCTGTGAAATAGCTGGTATAGGACTGAGAAAAAGAAAACTTAGAAAAAGTAAAAAGCAGTATGAAAATGAAAATCGACTTTGTTGAATTTAGCATTTGATCTTTATTTAAAATTAGTTAATGAAATTAATTATTTTTTTATGTTTGCTCGTATGATTCAAGTTAGCAGGGAGCGTTACCGTTGAAAATGATGGTCTGCGTATTGGCGACAGTTGGGCATTTATGAAACATTAATCTGTCTATCAATACTGATGATAAATATAAAGAAAAAAATTGAAGAGAACTAAAATACCCCCACAATAGCTAGTATGCTGTAATAAGTTGGGCGGGGGAATAATTATTTTTTCTAGAATTTGTCTGCGGAGAGTGCTTTTTGGTATTATGCTGTCGTGGAAAGACCGGTCGGAGTTTAAGTTTTTAAATTAGGGGAAGAAAAGTTTATTTTTTATACGCTATGCACTACAGGTATAACTCTTGGAAATTTTTTGTTTGTCTTTAAGATACTTCCAAGTCCTTTGTAAAAATAGCAAATGTCTATCCGAACGCGTTAAAAATAATTTTAAAAAACCCTGCCGTAAAAACTTCAATCAGAAGAAAAACGACAGGGTTCTAAATCAGAAAAATGGTTTAGCATCCAACAAACGCATTAATATTATCGATTTATTCTTTTTCAATTTTCATTACAACTTTCTTCCCTGAAAAGCCTACGGCAGATGAAGTTTCAAAAGTCATACTTTTTTTCTTATGTTCTTTTACTTCATACACGCCACTAAAATTTTGACATTGCAATATTGCTTCGTCTTGTTTATGCTCACCCGTCAGTTCAGATTGATTCGAAATTTCAAACTTATTTCCTTTTTCGCGAAATTGCCAAGCAAATTTCCCTTTTCCACCTTCATGATTTTCCCAATCTCCGGTACAAGATTCTTTATAAGCATCACATTCTCCTATCTGCCAATGGGGAAGTTCAGCCTCGGTTACTCCGTCAACTGAAAGTTCGGTGATATGCCATTCTCCACCATCGAGGCGATTGGCGTACATTTTCGTTTTATTACATGCCGTAAATAGAATGGCTACCGTCAAGACAGTACTCGTTACTAATATTAGTATTTTTTTCATTTTATCTTATTTTTAAATGTTATTGAATTTTTGTTTGAAATACTACATCAATATCCGTATTTCCGGGCGTACATGAACCATCTTTAACACCGGGTTGATGCCTAAGTTCAACTTGCATTGTTCCCAATCCTGTTGACGTAGTTCTCCATTTTGATTGCAAGCCAATTGGCAAAGCGTTTGCGTCCAAATCTGTTTTAGTTACTGTAGCACTTGTTCCTGTTGGTGAAAAGCAAAATAAATGGTCAACACCTTCCTCTAGTACTTCATTAGAAATGGTATCGGCTGGCGATACAGTTTCGTTTAATAAAATGATTGTTGTAAGCCATGTTTTATTTGGCTCTAGTTTAATTGTGTCAAAAATATCATATCCCAAACCTCCATCTCCATCGGGATCACGAAAGGTCGCGTATTTAATATTTGAAGTGTTTGATGAATCAACAAAAGTTAATTTCAACGTTGTAATTACTTCCGACTCATTAATTACTGGTTGGGGAACGGTAACAAGATCTTTGTCTTTTTTACAGCTTGTCCATATTGTTGCTACTGCAAGTGTTGCAAACAATAATTTGATTGTTTTTTCCTTCATTGTTTCTGTTTTTTGGTTTATATTAATTGTTATTACTTATTGATTTACTTTTAAATCCCATGTTAAATGGCACTTTTACTCTGAACGTAATATTTCTTCCCATTGCATCTGTAAAATATCTGAACCTATCGAGGTAATCTCTGTAGGATTTATTTGAAACATTAAACACACTTACACCAAACTCTAAATTTTGATTTTTGATTTTTATTGAAAAGGAAGCGTGTAGATTAATTAAATAGTATGATGACGGAGGAGCAACAAAATCGCTGTTTTGAGGAACACGCGATTGTTTGGTCACATAAAGAAAGGAAGCCGACAGATAAGATGAATTAATTTTTTTATAAGTCTTAAAGCGATATGTTAATTCGGTTTCGTAGCGATCGGAAGGCATCATAATTAACCAATCGTTTTCTTTTTTATTCCACGCTCTTAGAATGGATGCTTTGCCTGTAAATTCAAACGACCTATTGATTTTGTAATTTGAATAAAAATCAATTCCTTTTAAAGTTGCATCAGTTTGTTTGTAATAAAATGCAGGAAATGCCCCGTGTATTGTAAGTAAGGGAGATGGCGCAGGTTGCCTGTAAATAAAGTCTTGTATGTAATGAATGTAGGGCGAAATTTCTATGTTAATTTTCTTGGAAGGAATAAAATGTACTGTAAAAATTGCATTGTAAGTTCTTTCGGATATTAGAGTATTGTCGCCATACTCTAATGCCGCAGCACCGTGATGTAAACCATAGCTATACAATTCATTTACCGATGGTGCACGCCAAGCAGAACCAAAATTTATTGATAGGTTAAGTGTGGAGTCTTTTTTATAAATAGCACCAATATTTCCAGTAGCGTTCTCGAAAACATGAACAGGAGTAATTAATTCGTAAGTTGCATTTCCTACATATTGGTATTTATAAATTTGAACTCGTTTGTAATCGTATCGAATTCCTCCTTCAATTTCAAATTTATTTTTTTTCCAACGTTCTATCCAAAAAATACCGCCATTGTTGTTTCTGAAATTTGGAATTAATGTTCTTCCCTCATAAGTATTGCCTTGGGTCATTCCACTTATACCAATACTTCCTGATACATTTCTAATTCTATTGTGTTCCCAAATAATATCAGCAGTATGAGTAGTTAATTCAAATTGAAGTTCAGGTCTATTTAAAGCCTCTAACGAATTATTTAGTGGTTTGTGCTTATCGTATTCATATCGTAAATTATATTGCCTCGCATAAATAATTGATAATTTCCCTATTTCTCCAGTAAGAAAATAGGCCTTGAACTTCACCAATTCATGCTCAATGTGTTGATAAGGCCTTCCAATTTTATAAGTAAATGCGCCAGTTTCAAGAGGAACAGGACTATCAAATGCTTTTTGTAAATCCGTTAAATTTCCTATATGAGATGCTCCAAATATTCCAAGTGTGGTATTAAATTGACTATAAAATATTTCTGCTCCATATTTTTGTTTTATCCAGCCAAGTGTATATGAAAAATTATATTCTTTTAATCCTGTATTCACTAATATATAATTAGGAGCAGAAACAGTTCCATTTTGCTTTAATGTTCCTTGTACTCGCCACGAGAATGCTTTAAGCCTATTAAAGTTTCCGTCTAAATAGACTGATGTTGTTCCCGCTTTCCCATTGGTCATTCCAACTAAGTTTATTTCTCCCCCAATTCCTGCCGAATCTCTCAATGGTTTACTCTCAACAATTACGACTCCGGCAATAGCGTCAGAACCATATCGCACACTATTTGCCCCTTTAATAACTGAAAGTTTATTTGCAATAAATGGGTCTATTTCAGGAGCGTGTTCTACTCCCCATTGTTGCCCTTCTTGTCTGATACCATTATTTAAAATAAGTATGCGGTTGCTGTGCATACCATGAATGATTGGTTTTGAAATAGAGTTTCCGGTATTGAGCGAATTAACTCCAACAATATTTTTTAAAGCATCACCAAGTGATTGACCTTTTGATTGATTTAATTTCTCATCAGAAACATCGTTTTTTGTTTGTGTAGTTTGTTCAATTGGTTTTTTAGCAATTACTTCCACATCTTTTAAAATTTCAGCATGATGTTCGGGATAAAAAGTTTTATTTGTTTTTCCTTTTACAATTATTTTTGTTTCAATTGTTGTGCATCCAACGTGTGAAATTTTAACTGTATAACTTCCATCACAAATGTTTTCTATCTTATAAAATCCTTTACTATCCGATACGCCTCCTTTTTGTAATTCGACAATATATATGTTAGCAAACTCAAGAGAAGATTTGTCATGTTCGTCAATTATTTTACCCATTAACATGCTTTTACAGAGTGTATCAGATTGAGCAAATAAATTTGCCTGAATCAAAAAAAGAAAAATAATTGCAATTACTTTATACATCTTTTTTAATCTTGATGGTCCTTTATCATCTTGTCATGATCTGCTTTCATCTTTTGATGGTCTGCTGTCATCTGAAAATGTTGCTTTTTTATTTCTTCATGCTCTCGAACTATGGCATTGTGTTGTTCTTGAATTGACAAATCTTCTATTGTTTTATTTTCATGCATTTGTTCAACTTTAGAGTGGTTTTCGGTCAATGATTTATGCTGTTCTACTATTGATTTGTGTTTCTCGATCATCGCAGAGTGCTCGTGCTCCCATTTTTTATGCTCTTCTTCTTGGATTGTATCATTAAGTGCTTGATGCTTGAAAACCCAATCATCATGTTCTTTTTCTAATTGATTGTGTTCTGCTTCCATTAAGGAATCTTGTCGTTCTAATTCAATGTGCGTATCTTTTAATGCTTCGTGTAATGGTTTGTGATGGTCGCACCCTGAATATGTAAATGACAATACCGTTAATGCTACCATTTGTAATGTTGATCGTCCTTTCATTTCAAATTAATTTTAAGGTTAATGTTATTCTATATTGTTTCGGATTTTACTGTTTCCCATATAGGAAAATGGTCTTCAAAAACAAATCCTGCTTTCCATTGCATTATTTCTTCCTCTGTACAAAGACAATCTTGCAAATCATTTGTAATTTGTTCTCTATCCATATCTTGACCAATCAAAACCAATTCATTAATTCTATCTCCGAATTGCTTATCCCATCTTTCTTCAATTTGTTTTTGGCTATCAACAAATGAGTTGAAAGTAATTCGTTCACTAAATGGCATACTACACCACCAAACTCCTGCGGGGTCTGCCCTTAATGAACCACCTGCTTGGCTCCAATTAATTGCTTGGTCCTGCCTGGAAGCAATCCAAAAAAGTCCTTTACTTCGAATAATAGTTGTGGGGAATGAATCGTTCACATATTTCCAAAATCTTACAGGATGAAAGGCGCGCTTGTCCCTAAATACAAAAGATGATATTCCATATTCTTCGGTTTCTGGTTTATGTTCGTTCTCTAATTCTTTAATCCATCCAGCAGATGCGGATGCTTTTTCAAAGTCGAACAGTTTTGTATTTAGTATCTCATTAATATTAATTGAACCGAAGGACGAATCAATAATTTTTGCATCTCCATTTAGTTTACGAATTATAGCCTTTAATTCTTTGACAGTATTTTTCGTAACTAAATCAGTCTTGTTAAGGATAATAACATTAGCAAACTCTATTTGGTCGGTAAGAAGATTTACGATATTTCTGTAATCGTTAGGGTCGTTGTTGTGTAATTTTCTATCTTGAATATTTTCATTTGTAGAAAAATCTTTGAAAAAATTAAAGCAGTCAATAACCGTAACCATCGTGTCTAATGAAGAAAATTTTGATAAATCAACACCCTTTTCTTCATCAACAAAACTGAATGTTTGAGCAACAGGCAGAGGTTCGGAAATTCCAGTTGATTCTATTAGCAAGTAATCAAAGCGTCCTTCCTTTGCTAACTTTTCAACTTCTATCATTAAATCTTCACGAAGTGTACAACAGATACATCCATTACTCATTTCTACTAATTTTTCATCAGTACGAGAAAGTGCGTTTTCATTTCTCACTAATTGAGCGTCAATATTTACTTCGCTCATGTCATTAACAATAACGGCTACTTTTAAATTTTTCTTGTTGTGCAGTACATGGTTAAGCAGGGTAGTTTTACCTGCCCCAAGAAAACCGCTTAACACGGTTACGGGTAATTTTTTCATTTCGAGAATATATTGCTGATTAATAAAGATGTGTCATAGTCAAGCTATGATGCACGATAATTTATCTGTACGCAAGGATTGATTGGGTCAACCAAAAGCTAACGCAGTCAAATTATTGATACAGAAAACAAAAGAATCAGCAAACAGGGGGACCCCTGAGAGAAAAAGTGTATTTGGGAGATGTTGTTGTATTGGATGTGAATCCTAATACAGAATAGTGAGTTGAGATAAGTATAATATCTAACTGATCTTGATCTTTGGGTGGAGTAGATGGTGAAGAAAAAGTATAGTCACATATTGAACAACTATGTTCTAGTTCACAAAAGTGAGTGTCTGTTATTCCGCAATGCTTATCATCTAAATGCTCAATTTCGTGCATCGCTTTCTCCGCCATTGGGAAGATTAGCAATGCCAACATGAGCATTGAAATATATGAGCGTAGTTTTTGCATTTTATTTAACCATCAAAGTGCAAATGTAGTAATTATTTGAATGTGATTGTAAAATTCTATTTGAACGAGAATTTATAACATTGTTTTACAATGCCATACGCCTGTGGCTTGCGCCTTGACCGACTGGAAGGAGATGCTCACTATTCGTGCAAAGCACACCGATTTTGTGCGGTGGGAGAATGGTAAATATAGTTCTTTTAATTATTTGAAAGAAGCCAGAGAGTGAAAATCTCTTA
Source organism: uncultured Chitinophaga sp. (assembly GCA_964456225.1). Classification (GTDB taxonomy): domain Bacteria; phylum Bacteroidota; class Bacteroidia; order 2-12-FULL-35-15; family 2-12-FULL-35-15; genus 2-12-FULL-35-15. The sequence goes on from CAYWAV010000111.1 coordinate 8,199, forward strand.
TGCGCAGATTAACACTCTGAAGCATTAGCAAGTCGCAAGTGAGAGGCGCACTCCGTCAGTTAATTCTGGCGGAGCCGTCTACTCGATTATGTATGGTTTTTCATTAGTTCCTCTTGGTATGTCAACAGTGTCTTTTTCATTTGAAAATATTTTCTAGATAATAAAAAAGAATAGTTATGTAAAGCTTTATAAAGTATGTTCAAATTGTCGTCAAAGTAACTCGTTCCACCAAAATAATCCCAAGCCTTAGAGATGTATTTTTCAAGATTGTCCTTGATTTCTTGAGTTAGTTCGGGCCTTACAGTGACGTCAGATAATAAATTACTAATTTCATGCTTTAGATTTTCCTCAATCGCCTTTATCGTTTCTAAATTACTTTTTATCTTTTCAAAGGGTGTTGTCACACTCACGAATTGCAGTTCGTTTGAGAGTTTAATGTAATAGTCGTATTTTGTGTCAAAAGTCTTGTCAAAAGAAAAGAATTCATTGTAAATATGCTGTAGTTGTGGTGGTTTATTTAGTTTATTTTCAGATTCTAAACAATAACTATATATATCAATATCATTTCTGCTAATCTTTTCATTTATTTTATCAAGCTCAGAATTTAGTTTTTCTACAAGTGTTTCAGAATCACTTCTACTGTATCTAACGCCATCATAGTCAAAAGATTTAAGTTGAAGTAATTTGTTAGAAATATTTTTGAGAATTTCCTTGTCATTTTGCAAAGCAATAGAAGCATAAACCCAATCTACTTTCTCATCAGAGAACAAGTCATTGAAATCAAGCATCTTTTCGGATGAACCAGTTTTATTTAAATCAAAACCAGTTGGGTTTTTATTGTCATAATAACCATTGTAAATTTTTGGAAACGAATTTATTAATACTTCATTCTTGTATTCATCAATAAACATTTCTGTTGAAATAGATATTACATTGCCTTTGCCTTCATAACTTACTCCGTCAAATATTTTTTCGGTTAATTGATTTTGTAGACTGACTATGTCTTGAAACAATTCATTTGCCAATTTATCATCGCTATTGGTATTATTAAAGCCAGTTTTTTCGAGCCTGTTTATTCTGTCCTTTATGCTTGGATGCGAAGCCCATTGGTCTTTAATTATTAATTTAGATTTATCGTATTTGCTCTGTTCCTCTAATGAAATATCTGGCAGGTTGTTAGTATGAGTCAGGTTATTTACTTGTGAAAGAAAATGAACAACAGAAAATTGGTCACTATATATATTTTTACTTTTAATATTTTTAATAATCTTATTATTGTAAAAGCTTATAACATTGTTATAGGAAATATCAGCTAAAGCCATTCTTAAAAGAGATTTTTTCAACGGTTCATAGCCAGTTACGCTAGCAGCTATTTCATCCGCATGAAATTCCATTTCCCTGGAAAGTCCCATGTAACCTTTGTTTACCACTTCATATAATTTTCTTAGAATCCATTGAATACCTTCATTAATTTTCACTGCAATAGCAACAAATATTGAAAAATACCCGCTTACATTTGCCCATCTTTGGATTAGATCTTCATATGACTCGTTTTCGTAAAGCATATTGAAAATGACTTGGTTTACATTGTAAACATAACTTCCAACCTTCATAGTTTTCTGTGAAAAGTGACCAAATTCATGAGCTAAAATCGCTTTCAATTCTTCTTTAGTTACGGTATTTACCAACCCTAAACCAATAACTAAATTCTTCTTTACAGGTAGAAACATGCTCCAAAAGCTCGAGTCGTAAAATACAGAGGCATTTACCTCAGCGGACAGATAGACTCTATTTGGGAAGGAAGTGTCAACTTTTAATACAATGTCATGAATAGTTCTAAATAGTTCTGGTTGATGAGATTCATTTATTTCAAACAAATGCGAACGGTCTGTTTTATGAGATTTGAAAATAAACTTGAGGAGAAAAATAACTATTAAAATACCCAAACTCGCTAGACCTATTCCGAGTGCAATTGTAGCAAACATTGGCTTTACCGCAATAAGTGCAATACCTCCAGCAATACACAAGGCGGTTAACACTAAAGCTAATAGCAGAATTATCAAATACGAAAGAATAAATACACTAATTGTAATAATTGCTTTTGTAGTTTGAATCTTAAACTCTTTAGAAACTTGAATTTCGTTTTTGTTCATCTTTGTTTGGTTGTCTTTTTAAAATCATACATAACGTTTT
>CAYWAV010000112.1:0-10156 GCA_964456225.1 uncultured Chitinophaga sp.
ATAATGTAAATCAGTTGGTTTCAACTTGGGGCGCACACGGGATTGCTGGCTGGACGAAAATTGCGCTTCCGATCGGGATTTCCTTTTTTACTTTTAAAAAATTAAGTTACTGCATTGATGTATATAGAAACACACACAAACCCTTTACAAAAATAACAGATTACGGCTTGTTCATTTTATTGTTCCCCGAATTAATTGCAGGCCCTATTGTTCGTTTCAATGAAATTGCAGATCAGATAGTAGACCGAAAAGATCAAGAAACAATTGATAATAAATTGTTAGGCTTGTTTCGTTTTATCATTGGCTTATCAAAAAAAGTATTAATTGCAAACGTGCTTGGCGCTGAAGCTGATAAAATTTTTGCGCTAGATGCAAACACATTAAACACTCCTATTGCATGGATTGGAGTTCTAGCCTATACCTTTCAAATCTATTTTGATTTTTCTGGATACTCCGACATGGCCATTGGTATTGCAAAAATGATTGGTTTTAAATTTCCTGAAAATTTTGATAATCCATACACATCGCAAAGCATTACTGAATTTTGGAGAAGGTGGCACATTACATTAGGAAGATGGATGCGCGATTATTTATACATTCCATTAGGTGGAAACAAAGTAAATTCAAAAGCCAGATTGTATTTTAATTTAGGATTGGTGTTTCTTCTTTCCGGACTGTGGCATGGCGCTTCCTGGAACTTTGTTGTTTGGGGTTGCTTTCATGGTCTATTTTTAATTGCTGACAGAGTGTTTCTTCTTTCGGTATATGAAAAAATTGGCCGCATCCCAAGTACCATCATTACATTTATTATTGTAATGGTTGGCTGGGTATTCTTTAAAACAGACACTTTGCATCATGCAATTGCATTCATCAAAAAAATGTTCTCCTTCGATTTTGCCACTTATGACATTTACTTTGAAAGGAATTTTTGGACCATGTTGATTCTTGCATTTGTTTTTTCTTTTGCTGGTGGTTTTATAAAAGTTCAAAAAATACAACAATCCTTTTTGTTTGAGGAATATTCTATCAAAAGAACAATTGCTATGAGTCTTGTTTGTGTCGTGCTGTTTGTTGTTTGTGAAGCAGCAATAACATCTTCTGGTTTTAATCCTTTTATTTATTACCGTTTTTAATGATTGAGCAAAAGACATTCATCCACAATAGCACAAAAAAACTCCTTTTTGTGCTGCTAATAGCGCTCCTTACCCTTCCATTGTTTCAATATTTTTTTTGCGTTTTTAAAGAAGCAGATTTGTTTGGTGTGCCAACAGCAACACAAGAGTTGCCTAAAATTAGCTTGCAATCATGGCTTAAAGGAAATTATCAATTTGAACAGGCCTTTGATAAAAATACAGGTTTTAAAAAATCTTTTATTCGATTACAAAATCAATTAAGCTATACTCTTTTTAACACAAGCCAAGCGCAATCTGTTGTTGTTGGTGAAAATGGTTTCCTATATGGTACTTCATACATTGATGGTTATACAGGAGGTGACTTTGTAGGAAGAGAAAAAATTTCTGTACACGTTGAGAAAATGAAAATTGTTGAACAGGCGCTTGAGAAAAAAAACATTAAACTTCTGTGTGTATTCGCCCCAGGAAAGGGCAGCTTTTTTCCAGAATACATACCTCATCATTATTTAACAAAAGTGAATTTTGACAGCACAAACTATTCTTGCTATGCGAAGGCCTTTAGAGATGAAGGGTTCCTTTTTGTTGATTTAAGGAAGTACTGCTTGTCAATTAAAGACACATTACAAAACCCCTTGTTTTCTCAAGTTGGCGTTCACTGGGGGGATTATGCGGCATTTATAGCAATTGACATAATTGCCAAAAAAATTGAAGAAATAACAAAAATAAAAATGCGGAAATTTCAAATCAGTAAAATTGAGTATCTAGATACTATTTCGGAAACTGATCGAGATATTGAAAACGTAATGAATCTTTTTTCTTCCTTACCATCCTATAAAATGCCGCATCTAACAATTAATTATTTAGGGGATGCTCCTACTCGAAAACCCAACGTTCTTGTTGTTGGGGATAGCTACTATAGAACCATTTCTAAGCTTCAGATTCCTGATAGCATTTTTGAAAAATCAAATTATTGGCTATATAATACCCATGTACCTTCAGATAAATCGAGCCCCGTTTTTGACTTAAAAAAAGAAATTGAAAGCCGTGACGTTATATTGTTAATGGGAACAGATGCAACACTTTCTGTTTTCCCTTACACCTTCATTGACAACGTTTGTGAGCTTTATTCACAAAAAAACAAAGATTATTATAACCTAAAAAAGAAGGAGTTTCGTCTTTTTGTTCACGAGGTTTTAAAAAACATTGAAAAAAGCAACAGTTGGAAGGCGCAACTTATTTTAAAAGCTGAAGATGATGGGGTAAGTAAGGAAGACGGATTTCTTAACGCTGCTGTATGGTTGTACAGAGAAAAAGAAAAGAAAAATAAAACTTTTGTTTATAATACTCAATAGCTTGACGTAATTTATTTCGCTTTATACTGTTTAATCTCTGATCTTTACCAATTCGTCTAATAAATGCAATATCCATAATATGCTTAAACTCTTTAATCAAAATAAGATTGCATTTCTGATTCTTGTATCTGCATTCTTTTTTTTCTTTTATATTGCATACACTGCTGAAGCTACGTACGATTCTGGAGATGGCATCCGCCACTACTTAGTTTCTCGCTATTGTTGGTTGCATCCCGATTTACTTTTATACAGTTGGGGAAAGCCTTTCTTTACTTTACTAAGTTCTCCATTTTCTCAGTTTGGTTTGTTGGGAATAAATGTTTTTAATATTTTATGTGGGATTGGATCTGCCTTTTTTGCTTATAAAATCGCCCAAGTTCTAAAACTAAAGTATGGCTTGTTGGTTATTCCGTTTTTGCTGTTTACTCCTTGTTATTTCCCAACACTTAATAGCGGATTAACAGAGCCTTTCTTTGGATTTATTTTGATTGCATCCATTTATTTAATGTTTTCGGAACGCTACCTTTGGGCTTGTATCCTTGTTTCCTTTTTACCTTTTGTTAGAACAGAAGGAAATTTAATTCTCCCTTTGTTTTTTATTGTTCTCCTTTACAGAAGAAAATTTCTAAGCTCTCTTTTTCTTGCTTTCGGAACGCTTGTTTACAGCATCATTGGGTTTTTCTATTTCAATAATTTCTTTTGGATTAAAAACCAAAATCCTTACGATGGAGGAAATAAAGATTTTTATGGAACGGGGGATTTGTTCCATTTTATGGATAGACACAATTTAATTTGGGGCACAGCACTCGGTTATTTGTTTCTTATTGGTATAGTCGCACTTGCTTTTAATAGTGTCCACTCAATCATTAATAAACAAACGAAAGAAAATAGACTTCCTGAAGAATTGTTTTTAATTTATGGTTCATTCGCCATTTATTTTGTTGCTCATTCTATTTTTTGGTGGAAAGGGTTAGCAAACTCACTTGGACTTCTAAGAGTTTTAGCTGCTGTTATACCTTGTTCTGCCCTTATTTGTTTGAGAGGTTTTCATCTTGTAATGATTCCTTTTTTACGTAAAAAAAAGATTATTGCTTTTGCTATTATTGCAACTACACTCTTTTGGGTTTTAAGAAGCCCCTTTAAACACGAGTATTTCCCCTTTAAAATGGATCCTGAACAAGTTGTTGTAAAACAAGCCGGAGAATGGTTTAAAGCGTCTGCTTATGCCAACAAAAAGGTTTATTATTTGCATCCCTATTTGCCACATGTATTAAATATTGATTCGTTTAATCCAGAAAAAGTTGGGGAGCTTTGGGGTTTATACCCTAACATTAAAGCCTATGGGATTGCTGCCATTCCGGACAGTTCAATTGTTTTTTGGGATGCACACTTTGGTCCAAACGAATGTCGTATTCCTCTTGAAACATTAATGTCCGATCCTAATTTTGAACTTTTAAAAGTTTTTCAAACCGACACCACTTTTATAGTATTAGGCGGCTCTAATTTTAATATCTATACTTTTATTAAACTTAGAACCCCTAAAAATATTGGGATTGTATCTAATGAGTTTTTTGATTTAGAAACTATTTCTTCTTCTTTAGATAATGCCCTTTCTATTTCTTCTGAGAAATGTTTTTCTGGAAAAAGTGGTTGTAAACTTTCTGACCAGAATGAATATAGTGTGGCTATTAGTCATTTTATTTCTGAAACGTCACCTAACACGCTTAAAATTGATTACTCATTTAAATTATTTGATTCTGTAAACAATTCTAAAAATGCTTTGGTCGTTCTTTCTATTGACGATGCATCTGGTAAAAATCGTTTTTGGGAAGGCAAAAGTATCGTTTCTGTAAAAAAGGAGAGCTCCGGCTGGTCCGATGCCAGTGTTTCCTATTCCTTAAGTAACAAAGCATTTCCACCAACAAGTAAAATTAAAATGTATATTTGGAATAAAGAAAAAACATTTTTTTATATTGATGATATTCGAATAAATTATTGGGCAAAATAATGACCAAAAAAAAACTCTTCCTTTTTTTCTTTTTATGTACCTCTCTTTTTTACAACACCAAAAGAGAAACTCGTCTTGATTGGGATGTGTTTGGTTATTATCTTTATTTGCCAGCAAAATTCATTTATAACGATATCCAATTAGAAAAAAAAGATGTTTGGCTCGACCCAATCATTGCTAAATACAAAACCACAGAAGGCTTTTATCAAGCATACAAAGGACCGAATGATAAATATGTAATGAAGTATACAATGGGGCTTTCCTATGTATATGCTCCTTTCTTTTTTATTGCGAACATTGCGGCTCCTATTCTTGGATATGAAAAAGATGGTTTCTCCCCTCCTTATCAATGGATGTTGCTCATTGGTTCGTTTTTGTTTTCTCTCATTGGAATTTATTTTCTGTTTAAAATTCTTACACGATACTTTTCAGATACCATTGTATTAGCAACAATTGCTTTGCTTGTTTTTGGAAGCAACTATTTTGTGATGACGGCTTATGATGGATTAATGCCTCACAATTTTGTATTTACATTTTATGCTATCCTGTTGCATTATACAATCAAATGGTATGAAAATCAAAAAATCAAATACGCTATCATCATTGGCTTTTGTCTTGGTATTTCCGTGTTAATTCGTCCTACAAGCGTTGTTGTTGCAATTATTCCTGCTTTGTGGGGCGTTGGAAATTGCGCAGCCTTTAAAGAAAGAATTACCCTTTTATTTAAAAATTATTTTCATCTTCTTGTTTTGGGGATTTCCGCTTTTCTTGTTCTCTTTCCACAATTGATGTATTGGAAATCGGTAACGGGTGAATGGCTGTTTTATAGCTATCCTGACGAAAAAATAAATTTATTTACACCACATCTTTCAGCATTCTTCAGCTACAAAAAGGGCTGGTTCCTGTATACTCCATTAATGATTTTTGCAATCCTTGGATTTGTGAATTTATACAAAAAAAATCGTGCTCTTTTCTTTCCTATCTTTTTGTTTTTTTTATTTAACGCCTACCTTATTTCTTGTTGGGATTGCTGGTGGTATGGTGGTTCGTTTGCCCAGCGCCCTTTTGTTGAATCTTATGTTTTTATGGCTTTTCCATTGGCATATTTTATTCAAAACGTTTTAACTAAGAAATGGACCGTGCTTCTTCCAACAGGCTTGATTCTTCTCTTTTGTCTCTACTTAAATTTATTTCAAACAAGACAGGCATTAAATGGTGTTCTACACACATCACTTACGACAAAAGAATATTATTGGAAAGTGTTTTTAAAAAACGAAGCATCTGATGAAGACAGAAGGTGGTTAGAGCCAAGCCAATATGCGGATGGAAAAGATGTGCTTGTTGCTGGTCAAGGTTATCAACCTGTTTATAGCTCTGCTCTTCTTTTGGACAGCATAACTTCTCAATTGAATTCTGGTAATGCTTTTTCTAAACCACTTGTTTGTCCTGCTGGTTTGGGGCATGATGCAAAAAATCATTTTTTATTGGTAAGCATTGGGGTAGATACACTTGAAACCAATACATCAAAAGCCATCAGCGGTCACATTGTTGTTTGTATCAATAAAAACGGACAACTGTATGAATATCGCGCTCGTAATTTTGCTTATCAAGACTTGCTTGGTAATGCGGGCAGATCTGAATTTACAGTGCTTCTTCCGCCTCAAACAAATTATAGTAATTATGAGACCCGCTGTTACGTGTATATTGACGAGGGGGGGAAATTAAAATTATTATCTTTTAAAATTACCGTTTTAAATACGGTTGAATAGACCTTTTGAAAACAACTCCCTTATGCCTTTTTTTTGCCTTCCCATCTTGCTTTTATTTTGGGAAGCGCATAATTAAATAAAAGCAAAAAAGCAATCATTGGAATTAACCAAGAAACTCTCGCTTGCAATCTATCTAAAACATTTGCCATTGCTCCTGTTACAAAAGCATTAATAACAATGCCTACCAAACAAATTTTAATAAAAAATTTAAATTCCACACTAATTGAGCTTTGTAATGTTTTGTTTTGTAGAAAAAGAAAAATTGTAACGCAAGACAAGAGTAACAGCCAAAAGTTTCTCTTATTTATTTCTACGAAATTTAAAAGCCACCTATTTTCTTTACTGTTGCTAAAGGGTTTTAATTCATACGGGAAATGTTTTTTTATTGCTAAATACGGAGAGCTTTTTTCATCGTATCCACCAATACCATCACCAATATCATTTCGTGTTAATTGATAAAGTGTCGCAATCGTTCCTTCTCCTAAGTTTGAGCCCAAATAGTTAGAAGAAAACAAAAATTTCATTTAATGTGGCACTATATTCCTCTTTACTAAAAGCCCAAGAGCCTGTTTTTGAAAAAACGCCATTATCTTTCCACAAAAATGTTATTGCGGCATTTGGTAGTTCATCTTTATACAGACACAAACAATGAGGGAATGCAACCATTCTAAATTGTTGGTTATCTCCTTGAATTATCCCGATCTCGCCCCCTTTAATTTGAGCACCCACATCAAGGCTCGCATTTTCTACAGATAAGGCTGTTCCTGTTTGCTTATTGATAATGGTAAACCAATAAGAGTCATTTGTTTTTACAAATTGGAAAAGCTGATTGTCTGAACCTTTATAATCGTTTTGAATAACTTGTTTTTGAACCCGACTTGTATCATCCTTATTTATCTCAACACACTTCCCGCTGTTTTTAGAAATAATTTTATACCACCCTTTTTTAACCTTTACAACACTAAACTGCTGATTGGGAGTGCCTAAATAGGTCCACTGATGAACTTTGGCTCCATTTTCAACACTAAAGCCCTCTACATCTAAAACTTTCTTGCTGTGCTTTGCAGAAAGGAAATACAAACCAGTATCTGGCAGTGTTTTGATAAGAAATTTATCGCAATTTTTATCTAGGTACTTATCTATAATTCCCGTTTCAATATATCTTGCCATCAAAAAGGCGTGGGGTGTTCCTGCCAACTCAAACTTTTTATTTATGGAATAATTAATTGCTGGGGATATGATCCAGGATGAAGAAATAAGTATGAAAACAAATATGTTTTTCCAAAAAGAAATAATCTTGGTTTTATATACTTTGAAAAAAATGCCATATAAAATTACCAAAACAGATAAGATGGTAAATATTAAAATGTTTGAATTGTGAACCAAGCATGCCGATAAAACAATAATAGAATTGAAAAGCGTATTACTCTTCTTTTTTTCTGAAAATGTCAATAGTAAAAATGCAAGAATTCCAATTGGAGTAAATATGTCGGGCATTATTTGGCTTGTATACCAGCTTACTCCCGTAAATACAACAAGCAAAAAAATAATTATAAATTTTTCATACTTTTCTATCCCATCAACAATAAACTTATTTATTGTTTGCCACAACACATACGACATAATCATTGCTTGGGCTATTATTGTAAACCATAAACTTGAAGCTAAACTTGAGTGTCTGATAAAAATACCATATCCTGGAGGGCGATCCACAGGAAAAAAATTTTCAAAGCCACTAAAAATGTACATTCCACTATCCGATCTTACCAATGGAAAACCATTATAAATAGCCGCAAACATTAATAACAATGCTCCAAAAAGTGTCCAGTAAATTTGCTTATTTATTTTTTTCATTTTTTATATTTAAATCCCTTGTCTTATCCCTTTTTATTCATGGATTTTCTACAATATAAATTTACTCTTGCTGTTGCGTAAATTAATTGATATCCTCCAGAAATTCTATGATGTAAATCTTCGTACTCTTTTTGCCCATCTTTTTCCCCATAGATAAGGATGTAATCAATTTCTTTTACCACTTTTCCTCCTGCATTAATATTGCTATTCCCGCCTGCCTCCTTAAGCTCAACAAGAGGGTTTTTTTTGTATACAACAGGAAAGTAGCCTGCTGATGCTTCATAGTTATTCATAACTAAAATTCCATTTTCCGCTCCAGCGTATTCCAAAATATGCCCTAAAATCCAATTGTTTCTATTCATGAAGTTGTAGGACAATACCGAGGACTTTTTATTAATAAGATTAAACGCTGGAGCCAAAAAGTATCTCTCCGAATTTAGTTTTCTTATTCCCTCTTGTTTACATTGTATTAAATTAAAGTGCAGAAACAGTATAGTTCCCGAAACTAAGAAAAAGCATATCTGAATAATTTTTGACACTCCTGGCTGATCACAAGCAAAAATAAGCATACACATGAAGCTTAAATAGATAAACCGAAGGGTGATAAAGCCACCATAGCCATCATCATTGGGAAGTATAAATGCGCATGAAAATAAAAAAATTGCTAAAAATAAAAATGCTACTCCTGGTTTTAAAAAGATTAACCTCATTTGAGTTTTGTTTTTTATCTCTTTAAAAATAAAATACAACCATCTAACAAAAGTTAAAAGAAACAACACAATCAACGTGGTTGCAAGTGGTTGCGAAAAAGGTTTTTCTAAATAATTATTTGAGGCAAAAACTTCTCCATTTAGCAAAACGTTGAAAATTTCATCCGTTTTCAAGTATACAAAATCAGATGCTAATTTTATTGGCCGTTTTATAAAGTAATTTAGTGTTAATAATAAAAAGGGCGCGGAAGTGATTAAAACGGGTGTTGTTTTAGAAAAAAGGCTTTTCCAAAAAGTTTTTTGATCATTAAAAATAGACGTAATAAAAATATGAAGTCCAATAAACATAATTCCTATAATGAATGCAAAAAGATGAGAAAAATAAAGGGTTAAAAACAAGGAAGATAATAGTAGATATTGTTTCCATGTAAATTTGTTTTCATGGTTTTTTAGCCAAAAGGATAAAAAAATTAAGAAGAATAAAACACCAAGTGTGAAATTGTAAAAACCAAGATATAATAAACAATAATGGGTAAATGGGAAAATGGCATACGAAAGAAGAAGGTTGTTCGGTGCAATTATTTTAACAATTTTTCTAAAAAAAATCGGCAATAAAATAAAAATAGAGCATAAAAGGATTTTTTCGGCAAGATTTGCTTTAAAGAACAAGAGTAGAATTGCTAAAATAAAGTGCCCTGACCAATTAGGAATTGGTTCCGAATTAAAGGTATAAACATCTGAATACAGACTGTGATTTTCTGTCAATAATGTTTTAACAATGTTAGCATTGTAAAGGTGAGCGCCACTGTCTAGGGTGGTAAAGTGCTCACAACAAAAGATTGGAGAGAGATTTAATATGACAATAACAAAGAAAATCAATGGCTCAATCCATCCAACTTTTGCTAATTTCATAAGTAATGTTGTCTTATAATTAATTTGATAAACATTCCTAGTATTAAAGCAAATTTCTATCCTTTTTACTTAAACACATTGTATTTTATAATACACCATATTGCTCTAAATCCATCTTTCCAGCCTATTTTTTTCCCTTCCTCATAAGTTCTTCCATAATAAGAAATTCCTACTTCGTAAATTCTGATTTTGGGTACGCGAGATATTTTTGCAGTAACTTCTGGCTCAAAACCAAAACGGTTTTCTTTTAGTTTTATCCCTTGGATAATTTCTGTTCTAAATAATTTATAACAGGTTTCCATATCGGATAAATTTAAATTAGTAAACATGTTTGATAAGGAAGTCAAAAATTTGTTCCCAATTGTATGCCAATAAAACAGGATTCTATGTGGTTTTCCGCCTGCAAAACGAGAACCAT
>CAYWAV010000113.1:0-9849 GCA_964456225.1 uncultured Chitinophaga sp.
CTAGTTTTGGCTCATTTTCGACCAAAAAGTGCATTTTTGTGTCAACAAAGTGCTTGATTTAGTTGATTTTCAGCACTTTATAGAGGATTCATAACCCTGAGGTCAGGGGTTCAACTCCCCTTTTCGCTACGAAGAAAACCCCTGATAATCAGGGGTTTTTGTCGTTTTAAGGTGTGTTTATTGCTTTTAGTTTCTTGATTTTATTGAATAGTGTGAAATATTTTATGGTCTGGGCAACCGGCAACTAAAAAGTTTCATCTTATAGTTAGTTGTCTGTAATTCTAAAAACGACACGACTATTTTAAACTTTAACAAATAGACCAATGAAAAAATCAACTAACTCTTTAAAAGCCCTTACAACAGGGATTTTAATTCTTTGCTTTACATCAGCTTTTTCTCAATCGTATCCATCAACATGGACATCGAGGGGCGTTGGAGGCGGAGGCGCAATAGTTGCTGCCAGTATAAGCCCATTTAACTCAAACGAATTTTTCCTTACTTGTGATATGTCCAATTTGTTTCATACTACAGATTTTGGGCAAAATTATAACATGATTCCTTTTACAGAATTGCAGATTCAAAATAAATCGGATGTTCAGTTTACTTCTAATCCATCAAAACTTTTTGTATTGAATACAATCGGAGGTTATGTACCTTCAAAAAGTTATGATGGTGGAAATAATTGGGCGAATGCAACCAACCCTTGTACTGGTCCTGCATACCAACTTTTTACAAGCCCACATGATACCGACCAAGTTGTAATCAGTGATCCCAAAAAAATTTATTTCAGCAATGCGGAAAATACATTTTCCAGCTATGCAACGCTACTTAATTATCCTGGTGCTTACGGTGGGCATATTGCTGGGGTGTATTTTGAGAATAAAGACACCGTTTATATCTGCTCTCACGATTCATTAATCTGCACTTTTAATGGTGGCGGTTCATGGCTCAATACCGTTGCGGGAACGAGTGGAATACCTTCCAATGAACACATCATTTCTTTTAAAGGCGCAAAGCAAGGTGGCAATTGGGTTTTTTATTGTGTTACAATACAAGCAAGTGTTCTGCCGAACATATATAACAGTTCTCCAAGTGACTACATTGAGTATAGGGGTGTTTATAAATTAAGTCAGGGACAAACACAATGGAATTCCATTGGAGGAAATCTCCCAAGCCCGAGCTTAGACAAGGGATACCTGATTGGAATGGCTAGTAATGACACTTCGGTGCTTTACATTGGGGGAAATTCTACTTATTTAGGTCTTCCTCTTGCTGCTATTTTTAAATCAACTGATGGCGGTAATTCTTTTACGAATTCCTTTATTAATTCTGGCAATTTTAATTTAAACAACAACGTTACAACAGGCTGGATAGGCAAGCAATCATTAAGCACTTCTAGATTTAAATGGCATGGGCTTTCTTATTTTTTAATGCTTTCAGTTGATCCAAATAACTCAGCACGTCTACTTTGTGGCGATCAATTTGTGGCTCATTCTAGTATTGATAAAGGTGTAAATTGGCAGCAAGCTTATACAGATGTTAATTATGATAATGCCCCATCCGTTTTGCTTGATCAATCTCATCAATATAAAACTTCAGGCTTAGAAACAACTGCATCTTATTGGCTAAACTGGACAAGTCCTACAAATATTTTCGCATGCTATAATGATATTTTGGCCAGGAGATCAATTGATGGTGGACAATTCTGGAGTTATGACATTTATGGCCTGGATACTTTGGGCGGTTCTATTAATGATATAAATATGACCATATTAAATCCTTCAACGGGATTGATGTATGCTGCTGCTGGAGAACAACCCGGTTCTAATGCTAATTATACAGATGCACGAATTCTTCAATTTAGAGGTCGCATTTCTGTTTCGGCTGATAGCGGAAAAAACTGGACAACCTTACATAATTTTTCAACAAAACCAGTTAGCTCACTTGCCTTCGATAAAAATCCCGCAAATCCAAATGGAATGTATGCAACAGTGATAGATGTGCTGGGCGGTATTGGCGATGTGTATTATAGCGCTGATGTAACTACTTTTCCGAATACTTGGACAAGGCTTACTTCTCCACCAAGAACTGAAGGACGACCATTACAAATTATTGTGCTTAACAAAGACACGCTAATTTCAGTATATGGTGCAAGAAATTCTGCGAGTTCTGGTACTGCCGTTTTTACCAATAGTTCGGGGGTGTTTTACAGTACAGATGGCGGGCTTACTTGGGCTGATATTAATCCTGCCTCAATGACAATGGAAACTGTAAATGTAGAAATTGACCCGAATGACCCTTCACAAAACACATGGCTTGCTTTTGTTGGGAGCCAATCTACTGCAACCGGTGGTGTGTACAGAACAACTAGTAGAGGGGTTGTTTGGACAAACGTATACAGCCAAGCCGCTTTGTCCGGAACATTTCATCCTACCTTACCAAATGAGTTATATATCTGCACAGAGGTAAATGGGTTACAATATGCAACCAACACTGACAGCACTGTTTTTTCTATAAGTAATGTTGCATCATACCCTTTCAGACGACCTCAAAAAATATTTTTTAATCCTTACGATGTAAATGAAGTTTGGGCAGCAAGTTTTGGTAACGGTTTTAGAGTCGGAACAACAAGCATAACAACAAACATTTCATCATATAACTCAGTAATAAAAGACGAAGCATTTTTGTATCCTAATCCAACAACAGGAAAGCTTACATTTTCGCAACCCCTTTATGACATTGAAGTATTTAATATTTACGGGCAGACAGTTATGACAAAAATTAAATCAGCAGAAAACATTTCAGTACAGGAACTTCCAGATGGAATGTACTTTCTTAAAAACAAAGAAAGTTGTGTGCGTTTTGTTGTGAAACACTAAGTAGAGTGTAGAGTTGAGTATTGAGAATGGAAAATAAAATAATTCTTAATTTTTCATTCAAAAAACCCAAGCTTTTTGAATTAACATACGTGTACTCAATTATAAATCAATTAAATCTAATATTATGAAAGCAAAATTATTTTTATCCTTAAGCTTCACAGTGGTAAGTTTTTGTTTGAACGCACAAAACTGGTTATGGGCTCAAAGTGGAGGCAGTTCCATCGGAAGTGAAATTGCATGGGGAGTAACGGTTGATAATCAAGGGAACTCTTATGCAACAGGTCAATTTTTTTCGACCTGCACTTTTGGCTCTTTTACCCTAACAAGTGCAGGTGCAGAAGATATTTTTATTGTTAAATACGATGCCAGTGGAAATGTATCTTGGGCAAAAGGCATTGGAAGTAACAGCTCTGACTATACTAGCAGAATTGCAGTTGATACTGTTGGAAATATCTACGTGGAAGGGATTTTTAACAACACAGTCAATTTTGGAAATACAAGTTTAACTTGTAGTGGATGGAACGATATTTTTGTTGCAAAATACGACACTAACGGAAATGAAATCTGGGTCAGACAAGGAGGTGGCTCAGACTATTTTGAATATGCAGCTGATATAGCTGTGGATAATAATGCTAATGTTTATGCCACAGGAAGTTTTAGCTCGGTTAGTGCCGATTTTGGTTCAACACACATGATAAATTCAAGTTCGGCAGTTCATTTGAGTGATATTTTTATTATTAAATATGACCCAAACGGAAATATTCTATGGACGATACATCCTACCGGACTAGGAAGTGAAGCTGTTTCCCGTCTTTCAATCGATAGTAATGGAGATATTTATGTTTTAGCAAGTTTTAATAACACGATAAATTTTGGAGGAACCACTTACACTTCCTTTGGTTCCAATGATATGATCCTGATGAAATATGATGCCGCAGGAAGCTTCATTTTTGCAAAACAAATGGGTGGGGTTAATATGGATTTACCGTATGGCTTAGCCCTGGATCAATCCAATAATATTTACCTTACTGGAGGATTTTCCGGAACATCAACTTTTGGTTCAAATATACTGACAACGGTTGGGATTTATAATGAACTTGTTTTGGCGAAATTAGACCCTTCAGGAAATGACCTGTGGATCAAACAAATTGCTGCTACAACAAATTGCGTTGGAATAGCTGTTGAAACAGACAGCAATAACAATGTATTTGTTGCTTGTGATTTTTATGGAACAACAAATTTTGGTGCAACAAACATGATAAGCTTAGGTTCAGAAGATATTTTTATCGGTAAATATGATCCAAACGGAACTGAACAATGGGCAATACAAGCAGGTGGAACAGACTTTGATGAAATCAGGGACATGGCTATTGACCAAAATGGATTTATTTACGGTTCGGGCAGGTTCAGAAGTACAGCTTCTTTTGGAAGCACAAATCTGACTTGTGCTGGAAATGAAGATGCATGGACAGCTAAATTACAAGGACCTTCAACACTTGCTACAAACAGCATGGAGAGTTCAAATTCAACTATTGAGATCTTTCCAAACCCTGTAAATAATCAACTTCATTTTTCAACCTATTTGGAAGAATTTACCATCAGCAATAACATTGGTCAAGTAATTTTAAAATCGCAAGGAAATTCTATATCCACTGAAAACTTTAATAATGGAATTTACTTCATCAAAACACAAGAAAGTTGTTTGAAATTTATTGTAAAACACTGATTAGAATTAAGAATGAAAAATGTAGAATGAAAAATGTAGAATGTAGAATGGGAAAACCGTCATTATTCATTCTACATTCTCAACTTTTCATTCTTCTGACCCAACTTTTTCCTTTCGACTTCCGTGTACCTTTTTAGAAACAAATTAAAAACTAGAAATCATGATAAAATTAACACTAAAATACTTTGCAATTATTGCTTTATTAGCAATTACGCAAGATTTATTTTCTCAAACTTTTTGGCAACCAACCAACGGGCCGCAAGGCGGTAATTACAGAAGGTTGAAAACAAATAAGGCAAACGGTTATACTTATTTATTAACCTATTGGAATACTAATCATGGAAATGGGACAGGAGGCAATCTATTCAAATCAAATGATGGGGGAATGAATTGGTCAGAAATTGACAATGGATTGGATGCACAAGGAATATGGGACATTGCTTATTCTAGTATTAATACTGATTTGGTAATTGCCACTTCTCCTTCATCACCAACTTTATCCTCACAAAGTATAATTTATTACTCATCAGACAATGGAGGGACATGGGCGATAAAAAGCACTACTACTTTTAATGGCATTAACGAAGCAGTTGGAATCACTTACAATGCAACTTCCGATACAATATTTTCAGGTAAAAAATTAGCTGGGGCTGTTTATTCATTTACATCAGGCGGAGGATGGGTGTCATGTAACACAGGACTAACAAATTTGAACACAAGCGATTTGGAATATGGTTACCAAGGCAAATTATATCTTTCCACTGATAGTGTTAGTCCTTCGAATGGTGCTAAGGTTTTTGTAAAAAACGGGACTTCATGGACCAACGTTAGTGCAGGATTAACAAATACCCGAATTAACGATTTGTATTATCACGCATCTACCTCTACCATGTATCTTGGCACAGCAAATGTTTCTGCAGGATCTGGTGCAATATATAAATCCATCAATGGAGGCACTTGGACTCAAGTACCTGGATATACAGGAAGTCAGGTGATAAAAATTATCACCGCATCTAATGGTGATTTACTTGTTAGTGCTTTAAATCAAGGTGTTTGGCGACTGTCACTCGGGGTTTGGACTGCAGTAAACACGAACCTTCCCACCCTTAATACCTCAACTATTGCAAATGATACCGCAGGAAATGTTTTCCTTACTACAAAGGCCGGAATTTGGAAATTTAATAGTTCAAGTAATGATTGGTCTTATTTTACTAATGGAATAAAAAATTCGCAAGGACGATCAATGGCATTTGCTCAAAATGGCGATTTAGTTGTTGGCACTGACAATGGAATGTATCATTCTCCAGACGGAGGCAATACATGGAGTCACGCTGGGCTATCGGATAATCCAATGATGTCAACTATTTTGTATTCTCCCGATGGGCGAATGTTTTCTGGAAATACTAATGGAACGGCCTCTCATATCTATATTTCACCTGATAATGGACTCACCTGGGCTTTAAACGAAACTGGGTTTGTAAGTTTGCGCTCTGCAGATATGGCAGTAAATAGTGCTGGAAAAATATTTGTAGGTACAGGATGGTCAAGTCCTGTGCACTCTTCCTTGGATGGAATAAATTGGAACGGACCAGGTTGGTCGACATTAGGATTTGGAAGCTCAACACTTTCTCTTGCAATAGCAATTGATTCATCAGATAATATTTTTACAGGAATGGAAGATGACGGTGTGTGGCGCTCAATTAATAATGGTTCAACATATCAGTATGTAGGGCTTGCTTTAGCCTCTTCAAATGTTAGTGATATAAAAATTAGTCCAAACCAAGACATTTTTGTTTCTCAAACACCTTTTACGGGGGGCGCAACTAGTTCTTTGTTTCGTTCAACTGATGGAGGAAATACTTGGAGCGCTAACCTAATGGCGACTGCTAATGGACTAACGAATTGTATTTTCATTGCAAGCGATGATAGTATTTATGTAGGATCATCACAGGGAGTTTGGTTTAGTGCGGATACTGGAAGCACATGGTCATTGTTAAATACAGGATTAAATACAGGAAATATTGTAATACATACACTTGAACTTGGACCAGATGGTTATTTATATGCAGGAACAGCAGGAGCTGGAATTTATAGAAGTGTAAATAAAATAAAAAACACTATCACTACTGTTGATATAAGCAACTCTCCCGAAAACAAAACGGATGTTATCCTTTATCCTAATCCAGCGAACACCGAAGTATCATTTTCGAAAACATTGAATGATATTGAAGTTTTTAATGTTTACGGTCAGCTCGTAATCCCGAAACTTAAAACTGCAAAAGCAATTTCTGTTCAAAATCTGAAGGATGGCGTTTATTTTATTAAAACAAATAACGCTGTTCTGAAATTTGCAGTGAAACACTAGTAGAAGTTGAATTAAATGAATGCAGACAAGTGATTAAAAAATAGAAATAAATTACAATTCACTGTCACAATTTAATATAGATGCTAAATAAAAAGGAGGTAAAAAACAAATCAAAAAAACTATGGAATATTATATACCTAAAAATATTCTTAGGTGTTCTTAGTGTTTTGGTCATTCTTATGTTTTTACTATTCCGCTTAGAGGAGCTAATCAATTTTATTACGTATCATAGTTATTATATGGGCTTGATTATCGTCTTTGGATTGTGTTCTTCATTTCTAACAACACGATTCCGTTGGCAAAATGAAAAAAATGAAAAAAGAGTAGCTTATACTATTTCAGGTCTGAGTTTTTGTTTATATATGTTTTTTTATATGTTAAAGTCAGATTATGGGTATGGTGCGGCACTATATTTCGAAAAAGCAATCATTCATGAAAATTTATTATTGGCTATGGACGAAAGTGGAACTAATGCTACAAAAGGAACGGTGAGACGGACGGGGTTTCGTAGAAACGTAAATTGGCGATTACATTCAATAGATTTAAATACAGGAGAAAAAGTTTTCAGAGCTTCTTATGATAAAAGTCCAATAAGAATAATTGGGTTTAGTAAAACACTATTTGTTATTGAAACAAGAAAACGTAAAGAAGATTTTATGTTAAATACTTTGAAGGCAGATTTTATAGGGTATAATCGTGTAAGCGGGAAAGTAGAGTTTAAGGTAAATACAGAAATAATTGAACAAAAACATTCTCACCTAACTAACTCAATTAAAGCGCTTTCATTTGATTGCGACAAAGGATTGTTTAGTATAGTTACAAAACAAGGGATTAATTATTTTTTTAATCCAATTACTTTTTCGTTAATGACGTCTGACGAAGAAAATTCTTTTGTTGGCGAAACATATCACATTAATAATAACGAGCAAATGTATGGACGTGAGGATAATACAAATGCTGAGTTTTTATTAGAAAGCAGTACGGAAAAAGCAAGGGATCCGGGAGAAACCGCTGAAAAGATAGATGGATTTAGCTTGTCAAATGGCATAAGAAAACAAGTTTTAGATTCAGCGGGCAATGTTTTGAATAAGTCAGATATATTTATTGATGGAGGACTACTTGAATCGTTCAAACAAGACAAAATACTTACGCTTATTAGTTATGCTTCAACCGACCACAAGCTGTTTTTTTTAACGGGCATGTCATATGATGGTAAATTAGTATGGCAAATTAAAGAAACAGAGGAGCTAGGGATACATGGAAAATTTTCATTTTCATTTAAATATAATAAAAAATTAATTTTATTAATAGGTGGTTCTGTTTTGGCTGTTGACATTAAGACTGGGGTAATTGATTGGAAATTGGAAGGTTAAATATTCTTGTCGTTCATTGCATGCAAAGTTCTATTTTATGTATCAAACTTTAAAACTTATATTCATTTACTTTTTCTCTGTTATTTTTATGAGTGACTGCAGCTATATATATGTATCTCCCAATAAATTGGTTTCAAGTGCCGACTATTGTGAACACTTCTGTGTCATTCATCATGGAAAAACCAAGCTCTTTGCTCATTTCGAAAAAAGATGTAGTGATAATATCCCTCTTAGTGTTATTTGGTACAAAGATGGGAATGAATTTATGGAAACCAGGAGCATGCCCGATGGTGATTACTATTTTATATCAGATATTGAAATTAAAGAAAGTGGTTTATATAAAGCAGCATTAAAAATTTCTGCAAATAAATTGGTGGAAGGCTGTGGGTCAGTAGACGCGCTTATAAAGTAATATCAGTAAAATTCAAGGGCGCGAAACGTCAGGTGGTGAAAAAACTAAAATGAAATCGCTGAGAATCGCTTAAATGAATTTTTAATCGGGCAGGTATCCGAATAAAAAAATGATAAATTTAGTTTTTTCACAGACTGACGTTATGCACAAGCACTAAAGACATTGTATCTAAATCTAATATTGACGTTATATAAAAATATTAATCTTAAATCAAAATAACCATGACAAAAAAAATCCTGAAAAGTGTTTTACTCGTTGTAACAACAGTAGCACTATTATCATTTGACCTTCCGACAGGTTGGTTCAACGCTGGCAGTAAACCGAAAAGTTATGAAATGGGCATTGACAAAGGTGCCGGGCAAGATGGTAAAAATGCGGCAACTATCAAATCTATTGACAAAAAGATTGAAGGTTTTGGAACTTTAATGCAACAGTGTAAGCCAGACAAATATCTTGGCAAACGAGTTAGAATGACTGGTTTTGTGAAATCAGAAAATGTTACGACTTGGGCTGGACTATGGCTACGTGTGGACCAAGCGGGTTCACAACAATCTCTTTCATTTGACAATATGGGAGACAGACCAATTAAAGCAACGACAGGCTGGACGAAGTATGAAATAGTTTTAGATGTTCCAAGTAATGCATCACTTATTGCATATGGAGCATTGTTAGACGGGACAGGACAAATTTGGTTTGACAATATTACCTTTGAAATAGTTGATGACACTATTCTAACGACAGGTACTGGAAATGGCAAAAAATCTGCGACACAAAACGAGCCGACAAATCTTGACTTTGAGAAATAAGTGCCAGTGCATAATCGAGTAGACGGCTCCCGCCTTTAGGGTTAAGTTAAAAGGACGACAACGATGACAAAAAATATTATACTAACGACTTGGGTATTTTTTATTCTAGTTAATCTACAGGGACAAAATGTAATTTCCTTAAGTGTTTTTGATGCAATGACAAAAGAACCGATGCCATTTGTTAACATTGGAATTAAAAACAAGAACTCAGGTACAATTTCTAATTCTAGTGGAATAACAGTAGTAATAACTTTTAAAGTGGCTAATAATAGTAAAGAATATTCGTTG
>CAYWAV010000114.1:0-9826 GCA_964456225.1 uncultured Chitinophaga sp.
AGATGGAAAAACCTAATTGCATTCCTCCATATACAGTCATATACTCTACTTTACCAGAATTATCAACAAATTGATAACCCAAAAAGTTGGATGTAACATAGAGCTTCATTACGCACCAAACCGAAAAAACAAAATAGAAAAAAGCATTTATATATAAATAAATTTGTATCATGGGTTGTATTAATTTAGATGATGAAATGTTAACTGGTCAATGTCCTTTATGTGATTGTATGAGTATGAAATTACCCACTTCTTATATTCTTGATTCACCAAACTAATGTTATTTAATTCTAACAGCTTTAAGCTTCTCTGTTTAATAAGAGAAATGGGGATGACCAATAGATTGAATACATTTTTAGTTTGCAAAGTCATTTTATGTTACATAATAAACTCATGCCACAAAGTTGATTCATTAAATGTGGGACTTATTACACAATTGGCGTAAAAAGTTACGTCATTCACACTTCTACTGTTAAAATTTAATGATTTCTCAATTGTGGGTCGGTTGCGCGAACTGTTCAGACGCTGTTGATATTGGCAAAAATAAACTATTGGAGATTATTATTATGTTGTTAGCATTGGCCCGTCCTTTGCAATAAAATTAAGGGTTTACGGTTAATATCGGTGGCGATTTTGAAATGCAAATATTGATTTATTTGCCGTTCATCTGATGCGATACAGTTTCAAATTCTAGTAAAAGTTTGATGAGTAGAGAAGGTCTGCGTTTTATTATTAGAGAAGTTTGATAATTTCTGTTTAATTTTTAAAATACTTTTTCTATACCCTAATGTTTGTTAATTGAAAATGGCTTCATTCGCAGAGAAGAACCATGTGGCAACAAAGGCTAACATAGCTTATTTAATCCGCAAAATAGAACGTTTGGAGCAAGCATACATACTTGAGGAAATAACAGGAGAGCTTCACCAAAAATACAAACTCAAGTTTGAAACAGAAAAAGAGGAAATTGAGGTAGATGCCAAGAAAAACAAAATTGAGATGTCGAAATTGGACGACTACATAAGTTTCACACTCAATCTTTCTATAAACCTTCGTTACATTTGGGCTTCCAGCTATTATGCCGGGCGACAGGAATTGCAAAATAGCTTCTTTCCAAAGGGAATTATCTACAATCGACAAAAAGACGAGTGTAGAAGTATCGAAGTCAATGAATTTTTAGAAAAAGTCTCTGATTAATCAGCGACTTTCGCTGCTTTTACTCTCTAACAAATTAAAAAATTAGACTTCAGTGCCCTTCGCGCAGTTCGAGCGGAGTCGACAACAATGGCATTCAAAAGCTAATCATCTTCTTTATCATCTTCCTTCTCCGATTCATCATCCGTTTTCAAAGAAATATACAATTCAATCAATCCTTCTGGTGCATCTAGATGAATTGTTTTTGCAGCTCTATCAATGCTTACAATAAATTCTTCTTTAGCTGGAATTAAAATTTCGTGTTCTCTTTTTAATATACTTATGATAGACTGTTGTGGAAAATCCAATACTTCTTTTACAATTCCGATTTCTCCCAATCGCTTGTCAATAGCAGTAAATCCTGGTAATTCATGAAAATAAAATTTCTTTCCGTTCAGTGGAGGTAAAGCGCTTAGTGGAAGGTATAGCGATTTTTTTATAAGTTCTTCGGCACGCCCAATGCTGTCAATTCCTTCTAGAGAAACCGTTGCATTGTTGCCTTTGATTTGTATTTTTTTAATAAAAAAGGGAACCAATGAATTACTGATTTCAATAAAAACAGATTCCAGTTTGCGATAACGATTGCCATCATCCACATCCAGTACAAAGCCCAGTTCCCCATGATTACCAACTCTTTTGGCAATATATCCTAAATTAAAACAATCTTTTTTTGTCATGATAATTATAAATTCTTGATAATGTTCAAATGCTCAAAATGTTGACGACCATGCCAAGCATACAACGCAATCATTTCATCTAATTTAAATTCTTTTTTGTATTCGGGATGAATATATTTCCTCTCAAAGTCTTGCACAGACATATTTTTCAACACAAGTGACAATCGTTCATGAATTCCCTTTACCAAATTTAATGACGTTTCAATGGAAGTGTTTTTTCCATCTTCCAAATTTGCCCAGGCATCTTGATCATAAGGTTTGATGGTTGGTGTATCTTCTGTTAATGTTAGCTTCAAGCGGATTAAGGCATTCATGTGACTGTCCGCCAAATGATGAATAATTTGTTTTGCATTCCAACCACCTTGACGATAACTTTTTTCGAGTTGCTCTTTGCTAAGAGAATTTACAAGTTCGAAAAGGTCATTTGAAAAATTTTTAATAATTGCAATATGCTTTTGATTATCTGCAGTGGAGTAAGTTTTGCCGTATTCAAATTTTCCTTGTGGGTATTTCAAATGATCTAAGTTTTCCATAGTAAGAATTATGTAGTAACAAAAAAGGTCTCACAAACGCGAGACCTTTTTGTAAATAATTTAATAAAATTAAGCATCTGCTTGAGGCGTTTCTGCTTCCGGAGTTGCAGTTTCTTCAACAACAGGAGTAGTTTCTTCAACAACAGGAGCAGCTTCTTCAACTGCAGGAGGAGGAGTGTTTTTAGCTACAATTTTAGCTGCTATTGATTCTTTAGCAGTAGCTTCTGCAGCCATACGGTTTTTGTAAGCATCTTTTTTAGCGTTTGCTAATTTGTCTACTTTACCAGTTACTTTTGTTTCTTTTTCAGAAATCCATTTCGCATATTTTGCATCCGCTTGTTCTTGCGTTAATGCACCTTTTGCAATTCCACCTTGTAAGTGGTTCATGTACATTACACCTTTGTAAGAAAGGATAGCGCGACATGTATCTGTTGGTTGAGCACCTTTGTTTAACCATTCTAATGCTTTTGCATTGTCAAGGTTAATAGTTGCTGGATTTGTAGTTGGGTTGTACGTACCAATTTTCTCAATAAACTTTCCGTCTCGAGGTGCACGACCATCCGCAATTACAATATGGAAATAAGCCGCAGCTTTTTTACCATGTCTTTGTAATCTAATTTTTGCTGGCATTGTTTAAGTTTTTTAAATGATTTTCCCCCAAACCTATTTTTGGGACAGCGAAAGTACGCAGTTTTCTTTAATTGACAAAGATTTAGGACATTTATTTGACTTTTTTGCTCCAATTAATAAGTCTAAAGGTTTTTAACATATAGAAACATAGATTTTTACTATATTTTTAAAGGTCCCCTTTTTTCTCCCAAATACGCTGTTTTCCATTCTATTGACACTCCAAAAAAGCAGATGAAAACCATAATTTTAGGGTTAAAATTTCATTCTTCGGGTAAATTGTGTACTTTTGCCAACTAAATAATAACAAAAAACAACATGTCTGCACCTGGAAATTCCATTTTAGTACCTATTGATTCTACAGAACAAACAATCATTGCATTAGGCCAAACTTACAATCTTGCCCGATTAACCAACTCAAAAATCGTATTATTAAGTGTTGATGAAGGAAATCCTCCTTTGGTTCAAAGAAAGTTAGACGAATTGGCAAAGGAAGCTTCTGCTAAATCCGGACAACCGGTTGAGGCAATGGTTCGTAAAGGGAATGTGTATGAAGAAATCAATAAAGTAGCAGATGTTATCAACCCTTTATTTGTGATGATTGGATTATCTTCAAAAATCACTTTAGGGAAAATTATTGGAAAGAATGCTTTCAAAATGGTGCGCGAGTCAAAACACCCTGTTATCACTATTCGTGGTAAAGTTCACCGCGATGGCTGCAAAACAATCTTATTGCCTTTAGATTTAACAAAAGAAACCCGCGAAAAAGTTAACAAAGCTGTTGAACTTGCAAAAATATTCAATGCTGATATCCGTGTGATATCAATCCTTACTCAAAAGGATGAAGAAGCTGAAAACAAATTAATCTCTTACTCAAATCAAGTTTGGAAACATATCAAGGATCAAGAAGTGCGTTGTACTATTAAAACATTGCGTGGTTCTGATGTTCCTCAAATGATTATGGATTACGGTCATGAAGTTGAAGCAGACTTGATTTTGATTATGACTAAAGCAGAGTTAAGCATGAAAGAATTTTTCATAGGAACAGTTGCTCAGCGTATAATCAACGAAAGTGATATTCCTGTTTTAAGTTTCCGTCCAATGGAAAGAAAAGATACTACAGTGTTCCACCCCTACTAAAAAAGTAAATAAAGATTTCTGAAAAAACCTCTTTGCGAAAGCCTAGAGGTTTTTTTATTGCAATAAGGATTGAATCCAGAGCGTTTCCTAGGGTTTTTGTTTTATACTTTTTTATTGTTAAATTTGGTAGCATACTAAATATATCCACCATGAATAAAAGCTACCTCATTTCAATTCAAAACTATGTACGTACATTTTTTGTACTGCTGTTTTTTCTGATTTCTTTTCAATCCAATTCTCAAGGTTGGGGTTGGGCTGCTAGTGCTGGTGGTGACGGTTCCGACAAAGCTTTAGATATTGACATCGACAAATATGGGAATCAATATATTTGCGGTTATTATAACAGTGGAACTTCTTCTTCTGATGTTAGTTTCGGAGCTATTTCTCCTCCTCAGGATTTTGGTAAAGAAGGTTTTGTAGCAAAAATTGATAGTCTAGGAAACTGGCAATGGGTAAGGTCTGCCATGGGTGGATGGGATGAACGCGCACTCGGACTTTGCGTAGATAAAGTAAATGATTTTGTATACGTTTGCGGAACTGCTTGGTATAGTACTAATTTTGGAAGTTGTGCTGGTGCCTTTTTTCCTGGTGGTGGAGATGAAATTTTTCTTGGGAAATTTGATTTGAATGGAACTTGTCATTGGCTTATTGGTGCAGGAGGAAGTTATGATGACCATGGCTATGATGTGGTTACAGATAAGTTAGGAAATATTTATATGACAGGGTTAATTGGAGATACTTATGCTTCAGGCGGAGTGGTTGCTTATTTCGGAACTATTCCTGTTGGAATTCCTACTGGCGATTCATTGGGTTTCGTTGCCAAAATTTCTCCAGCGGGAGTGTTTCAATGGGTAAAATCATTTGAAGCTACTGATGGAGAAAGAGATAATAGAATTGCAATTGATAGTTCTGCAAATGTTTATGTAACAGGCGGATTTCGTGGAGTAAAGCCTTTCAATCCAGCTGTTGGAACAAGCAATGGTGGTAGAGATATTTTTGTAGTGAAATACGATAGTAGCGGAACTCAACTTTGGTTGCGAACTGCTGGCGGTCTATTAGATGATAGAGGAAACTCTGTTGCCATAGATATTGAACAAGATGTTTACATTACGGGTGAATTCAGAGATGTAGTAGTGTTTGGTTCGGATACAGTAAATAACAATGGTGGACCGAATGGAAGAGATGTTTTTGTAGCGAAGTTAACTCCAGCTGGCAATTGGGTTTGGGCTAAAAAAGCAGGCTCTACAGCTGGTGCTGATAGAGGAAATAGAATCATAGCGAATAAACAGGATTTACTTTTTGTAACTGGACAGTTTAGGGGAAGTGCTAGTTTTGGAGCAGCCGATACCTTGTGGAATTCTGCAGACAGTGTTCAAATATATGTTGCTGCAATTGATACTGCAGGAAAATGGCAGTGGGCGATTCAAGCTGGAAGTGCTATTGAAGACAGAGGAAATGGAATTGCAATTGACGATAATTGCAATATTTATACAACAGGTTATTATGAATTAACAGCAGCTTTCGGAAGCACAAATATTACCTCTACTGGCAAAAAAGAAATTTATGTTGCAAAAATTCCAAGTGCTTGTGTTTATTTTAGTGGAGTTGGAGTTTCAGAAAATGATCATTTTGAAAATGTCCGATTTTATCCAAATCCATCCAATGGAAATGTAACAATTGAATTTGGGAAAGTCTACGAAGAGTTGACAATACAAGTTCACAATATAGTCGGACAAACAATTCAAACACAAAAGTATCAATCAATGAATAAGGTTGATATTACTATCGAACAAGCGAATGGAATTTATTTTGTTCATTTAATTTCTAAAGGTGGTGAATCCGTTGTGCTGAAAGTGATAAAAGAAAATTAAATTAAGAATATTTTATGTTTCAATACACCAAAATCCTTCTCATTTTGAGAGGGATTTTACTTTTCCAATCTTATCAACATCATCCAAAAATTCCTCTTTTTTTGAGTAAATTTACAATTCAATTTAAATACAAAGAATTCACACAGCTTACCAATGAACTAGTGAACTAATAAGCTAGTGAACCAATAAAAAATGAACTTTTCCCATCTCCACGTACATACTCAATTTTCACTGCTCGATGGTGCCGCTGATATTTCATCGCTTTATAAAAAAGCAGTGAATGATAATATGCGTGCCTTGGCAATCACCGATCATGGAAACATGTTTGGTGTTTTTAAATTTGTTGCAGAAGCAGGAAAACACAATACTCCGGAAAATCCAGATAAAATAAAACCCATTGTTGGTTGTGAATTTTATGTGGTGGAAAACCGTCACAAACGACAATTTACAAAAGAAGACAAAGACATTCGTTATCATCAATTATTTTTAGCAAAAAATCCTCAAGGGTATAAAAACCTCGTAAAGCTTTGCTCATTAGGGTATATGGAAGGTTTGTACGGAAAATATCCGCGCATCGATAAGGAATTAATCTTGCAATATCACGAAGGATTGATTGCAACCACATGTTGTTTGGGAGCATCTGTTCCTAAAGCAATCATGAAATTGGGAGAGGATGAAGCAGAAAAAGAATTCAAATGGTGGTACGATATTTTTGGAGAAGATTATTATATCGAGTTGCAACGACATGGTATTCCGGAACAAGACAAAGTAAACGAAGTACTTGTTCGCTGGTCGAAAAAATACAATGTGAAAATTATTGCATCCAACGATTCACATTATGTGGATCAGCAGGATTCAAATGCGCACGATATTTTGCTTTGCATCAATACCGGTGAAAAGCAGAGTACACCTACAATGAAGGATTTTGCAGATGATGATTC
This sequence comes from uncultured Chitinophaga sp., assembly GCA_964456225.1. GTDB lineage: Bacteria > Bacteroidota > Bacteroidia > 2-12-FULL-35-15 > 2-12-FULL-35-15 > 2-12-FULL-35-15. The sequence continues at coordinate 6,981 of CAYWAV010000114.1, forward strand.
CAACTCTTTCAAAGGAAAACGTTTCGCTTTTTTTAATGATCAGTTTTATTTTAAATCGACTGCTGAGATGACGCAGTTGTTTTCTGATTTGCCAGAAGCAATTGATAATACAAACGACATTGTAGATAAAATTACTCCGCTAAAATTGAAGCAGGACATTATGCTTCCCAATTATGTTATCCCGGAAGGTTTTGCCACTCAGGATGATTATTTGCATCACATCACTTATTTGGGTGCAAAAAATCGTTACATCGATATTACTCCTGAAGTAGAAGAGCGTTTGAATTTCGAATTGTTTACCATTAAAACAATGGGATTTGCAGGTTACTTTTTAATTGTAGCCGATTTCATTAAAGCCGGAAGAGATATCGGAGTGTTGATTGGTCCTGGTCGTGGTTCTGCTGCCGGTTCTGCTGTTGCTTTTTGCATCGGCATAACTAACATCGATCCTATCAAATACAATTTACTGTTTGAACGTTTCTTAAATCCGGATCGTAAGTCTATGCCCGATATTGATACGGATTTTGATGATGAAGGTCGTCAAAAAGTTATTGATTACGTGGTTGATAAATACGGAAAAAATCAAGTAGCACAAATTGTTACGTACGGTACAATGGCTGCAAAGATGAGTATCAAAGACGTTGCGCGTGTGCTGGATTTGCCTTTGCAAGAATCAAACATGCTTGCGAAATTAGTTCCCGACCGACCAGGAATTGAATTGAAACGAGTATTGAAAGCACCAATGACTGGTGAAGCAAGTTTAGAAGAAAAAGAAGGTCTCAACAAAGAAGATTTAGAAGATGTAAAAAAATTACGTGCGATTCTTGCAGGTGATGATATGCAATCGAGAGTTTTGAAAGAAGCTTTGATTTTAGAAGGCTCTGTGCGTGGTACTGGTATTCACGCAGCAGGAATCATCATCGCTCCGATGGATCTAACCGATTTAATTCCTGTTTCTACTTCTAAAGAATCTACTTTGTTAATTACACAATACGATGGAAGAGTAATTGAAGATGCTGGTGTAATTAAAATGGACTTTTTAGGTTTAAAAACATTAACGATTATTCGTGATGCTTTGAAACTCATAAAAGAAAATCATGGCGTTTCTATCAATATCGATGAAATTCCTTTGGATGATATAAAAACATTAGAGCTTTATCAACACGGTGATACCAACGGAACATTCCAGTTTGAAAGTGCCGGAATGCAAAAACATTTAATCAATTTAAAACCGGATAAGTTTGCGGATTTAATTGCCATGAACGCATTGTATCGTCCAGGTCCAATTGAATACATCCCGAATTTCATTGCGCGTAAACATGGCAGAGAAACAATTGCATACGATTTGCCTGAGATGGAAGAATACCTTTCAGATACGTATGGTATTACAGTTTACCAAGAGCAAGTAATGTTATTGTCGCAAAAGTTAGCAGGCTTTTCAAAAGGTGATGCCGATGTTTTGCGTAAAGCAATGGGTAAAAAAGATATTTACACATTAAATAAGATGAAGAGTAAGTTTATGGAGGGAGCAACCGAAAAAGGTTTGCCTGCCGATAAACTAGAAAAAATATGGATAGATTGGGAAAAGTTTGCACAGTACGCATTCAATAAATCGCACTCTACATGTTACGCTCTTGTTGCATTTCAAACAGCGTATTTAAAAGCACATTATCCAGGTGAATACATGTCGTCTGTATTAACGCACAACTTAAGCAACATTGATAAAATTACTTTCTTTATGGATGAGTGTCGCAGAATGGGTGTTCCTGTTCTTGGTCCGGATGTGAATGAAAGTGCTTATGCTTTTGCTGTGAATAAAAGCGGACAAATACGTTTTGGAATGGGCGCTGTAAAAGGAGTAGGGGAAGCCGCTGTTATTTCCATTGTGGAAGAACGTACTGCAAACGGACCATATAAAAGCGTATTTGATTTTGTAAGAAGAATAAATTTACGTGCAGCCAATAAAAAAACATTTGAAAGTTTAGCCAATGCCGGTGGTTTGGATTCATTCGGAATTCACCGTGCAACTTATTTTCATGTAGAAGGCAACGACAACGGAAATTTTTTAGAGAAAGTAATTCGTTATGGAAGTTCACATCAGGATGGAGAAAACTCTGCACAAGTTTCATTGTTTGGAGAAGATTCAGCCATTGATATGCCTGAACCAAAAATTCCTGTATGCGAAGCTTGGAGTAATCTAGAGCAATTGAAAAATGAAAAAGATGTAGTGGGTTTCTTTATTTCGGGACATCCATTAGATACCTACAAATTAGAAATGGATAATTTTTGTCCGCATAGCTTAGCAGACATTAAAAAAATTGAAGAGAACAAAAACAAAGATTTGACCTTAGGAGGCATTGTTACCAACGTTCACAATGGTGTTACAAAAACCGGAAATCCTTGGGGGAAAATTACGATAGAAGATTACAATGAATCAGCAGAAATGGCTTTTTTCGGAGAAGACTATGTGAAGTTCAAACAATACATGGTAACAGGATTGTTTCTTTTTGTAAAAGGGAAAATTGGTGAGCGATTCAGGAATTCAGGAAACTTCGAATACAAAGTAAGTAACATTCAATTGCTTTCGGAACTAAGAGATAAAATGGCAAGAAGCTTAACCGTAAATGTTTCTTTGAAAGAATTGAACGATGAATTTATGAATAAGATGAATGATATTATAACGAAGAACAGCGTAGTTGAAAACCGCAATTGTACTTTGCAATTCAGAGTGTTTGATACAGAAGAAAATATTTCTGTGGTTATGCCTTCCAAAAAAATAAAAGTAAATCCTAACAACGATTTATTGGATTTATTGAAAGAGAATGGCTTGGAGTATAAGTTGAATT
>CAYWAV010000115.1:0-1947 GCA_964456225.1 uncultured Chitinophaga sp.
CCAAATCATTTTGCCGCCTGTTTTATCTCTCAACAACCAAAAAATACTTACATCAATAAATTGAGAAACCAAGAATGCTATCACACTTCCAACAATAATCCACATACTTTGTCCGAATACTGCTGTAAACTGCTCATCCGTTACAACCGAAATCCCCTCTGCCGCAGGAACATTCATGGCAAAAAATAAAACCACAAAAGCATACACAATGAGAGAAGCAGTGATGAGTGATAATTTTCTCACTCCTGCTCTTCCATAATATTCGTTAATTAAATCAGTTGCTAAAAACACAATGGGCCAAGGAAGAATTCCAACGCTCATAATAAACGGACCCAAATAAATTAGCTTCCCTCCTATCAACTCAGCTACAATAGCATTGGTGATAAAGATTCCAGCAAGAATGATAAATACTAGTTCTTTTTTTGTTTTAAACATGTTACGGATAGCTAATCAAAACGAATTTTTCGAATCTGTATATTAAACTAATTCGTTTAATTAATAAACGCTAACAACTCTGTGCAACTCATTTTTTCTCCTGTTGCCCTGCCTACTGGCAGGCAGGTTTGCGTTCTATGCTAAAGCCCATCCAAAAATTCCTCAACACTCTTATAGATATAATCCAAATCCTCATCTTTAATACAATAAGGTGGCAGAATGTAGACAATGTTGCCTAGCGGACGAAGGATGATTCCTTTCTCAATAAAAAAGCTAGAAATATTTTCTGCTAATGAATTTAGATAATTCGTTTCTTCTTTTGTTTTTATTTCAAATGCTATAATTGTTCCTAGTTGTCTTACCTCTATTAATGCTTTATGTGTTTTTATTCTTTGTAAAAAGGCGGCATGCTTCTTTTCAATGCGGTATATATTTTCAAATACTTCGGGCTGATCAAACAAATCCAAACTCGCCAAAGCTGCAGAACAGGCTGTTGGATTAGCTGTGTAGGAATGCCCGTGAAAAAATGTTTTCATTTTATCGTCACTCAAAAAAGCATCATAAATAAATTTTGCACAAGAAGTAACACCCAAAGGCATTACACCACCTGTTAAACCTTTACTCAAACAAATGATGTCTGTTTTGTGATTTAAATAATCGTTGGCAAAAAACTTTCCAGTTCGCCCAAAACCTGTCATCACCTCATCGGCAATGGTAATAATATTTTTAGCTCGACATTGTTCAATCATTTTATCAAGCGATTCAGATGAATACATAATCATTCCGCCCGCACCTTGTATCAATGGTTCAAAAATAAACGCAGCAATATCATCTTGCTTTATTGCTTTTTGAAACACGTTAAAACTTTCTTCTTCTTTTCCTTTTATTGGAACAGGAATATGAATCACATCAAATAATAATTTTGAAAATGGAAGATTAAAAGCATTTCGTGCGCCCACACTCATTCCACCAAAGGTGTCGCCATGATATCCATTTTCAAATGCAATAATTTTTGTTTTAGAAATCCCCTGGTTACTCCAATATTGAAAAGCCATTTTCAGCGCCACTTCCACAGCAGTTGAACCATTATCTGAATAAAATATTTTGGATTGATTTTGTGGCAAGCGTTGCAACAATCGTTCAGCTAACCTAACAGCAGGCTCATGTGTAAATCCTGAAAAAATTGCATGTTCCAAAGTTTGCAATTGCTCCGAAATTTTCTGAGCGAGATAAGGATGTGCATGTCCGTGCAAATTCACCCACCAGGATGCAATTCCATCGATGTAGCGTTTTCCTTTGTCATCATAAAAATAAGCTCCTTCTCCTTTCACAATAGCAATTGGCAAGGGCGCAGTTTTTATTTGTGTGAACGGATGCCACACCACATTTTTATCTCTCTCTTGTATTGTCATTGAACTCCATAAACACTTCGACTCCGCTCAGTGTGACAATTGAGCTGTCAGTCTGAGCGGAGTCGAAGACTATAATTAATAGAAATACTTATTTCAAATA
>CAYWAV010000115.1:2047-3942 GCA_964456225.1 uncultured Chitinophaga sp.
AAATCAACCATAAACTCTTTACGGTTTAAAGGCACCATCAATCCACCTGCTCCTTCCATAATTAAAGTTTTGTTTGTAGTTGCAGGCATATTGAGTTTATTTATGTCAATATCAATACCCTCTAATTCGGCAGCCGCATGTGGCGACATGTATTGCTTTAACAAATAACCTTCGGGGTGACATTTGCTTTCCGAGTTTGTAACCCATTTTTGAACTTTGGCGGTATCTGTGGAGAAGAAACTTCCTGTTTGAACAGGCTTCCAATAATCTGCTTTTAATGCTTCGGTTAGTACTGATGCAACAACTGTTTTTCCAACGTCAGTTCCTATTCCGGTAATAAAGATTTTTCTCATAAACTTTCTACTATATGATACTTTTCAACGAAAATATAACATTTTGGTTACTTTTCAAGCATTTTCTTTTCAAAAAAGCCGTTTACCTTCTCACTTAACACTTTTACCTCTTTTTCAGTATTAAAGGCATGAAGGCAAATCCTTAAACGCTCTTTTCCTTTAGGAACAGTTGGACTCAAAATTGGACGAACATCAAAACCTTTGGTTTGGAGCAAATGAGCTATTTTTTTTACTGCTTCACTCCCATTTACTACAACGCATTGAATCGGGCTAAAACTCTCTATTAAAAAAGGTTTCGCTTCTTTTGAAATGGATTCTTTAAACAATGCAATTAAGTAGTGCAGTTGTTTAAGCTCAGCATCACTTTTTTCCAACAGTTTATAGGCTTCGTGAATGGTAACCAAACTTTTTATTGGAAGTGCAGTTGTGTATATAAAAGAACGTGAAAAATTAATCAAATAATCACGAAGCAAGGAACTTCCTAATACAATAGCTCCGTGGCAACCTAAGCCTTTGCCAAAAGTGTGTACTCTGGCAAATACCTCTTTTTCTAATTTTAGTTCCTGAACTCTACCTTTTCCTTCATTCTTTGTAACCCCTGTTGCATGTGCTTCGTCAACAATTAAATTGGCCGAATATTTTTTGCACAATTTGCTGATCTCTTTTAACAAAGCATAATCACCATCCATTGAATAAATGCTTTCTACCGCAACATAAATTATTCCTTCTGCAATTTTTAATCTTGTTTCTAATTGTTTCAAATCATTGTGACGAAATGCATAAGTACTTGCAGAAGACATTTTCATTCCATCGTGTACTGATGCGTGAATCAACTCATCGTAAATAATTGTATTTCCTTTTTGTCCGATTGCAGAAAACAAACCCACATTGGCATCGTAGCCCGAATTGTAAATCAATCCTGCTTCTGCATTGTGAAATTTTGCAATAAATGTTTCTAGATTTTCTGCATAAGATGTATTGCCTGCCAACAAACGTGAACCACCCGAACCATTGGAGTGACTTAGTTTATCGCATGCTTTAGCTATATTTTTTGATAATTTTTTTGAACTAGCAAATCCTAAATAATCATTGCTGCAAAAATCAATTAGTCCAGAATTTACAACCAACTTACGCAAGGCATTTTGCTCTTGTCGCTTTTGAAGAGAAGAAAATAAAAGTGAATCGGCTGAAAATTTAGATCGACTCAACTTCTTTTTGTTTGATTTTTGAAACAGGTTGAGTTGTTCCTTTAAATGCTTTACGCGGAGTTAATCCCAACAGTTTAAACATTTCCATATCCGTATTAAAATCAGGATTTGGTGTGGTCAATAATTTATCGCCTGCAAAAATAGAATTCGCGCCTGCCATAAAACACATTGCTTGTCCTTCTAAACTCATTTGTGTTCTTCCTGCTGATAAACGCACAACAGTTTTAGGAATCACAATACGTGTAGTAGCAATCATTCGAACCATATCCCAAATTGGAACCAATGGTTGATTCTCCAATGGCGTTCCTGCAACAGGAACCAATGCATTAATTGG
>CAYWAV010000115.1:4042-9743 GCA_964456225.1 uncultured Chitinophaga sp.
CCAATGGTTGATTCTCCAATGGCGTTCCTGCAACAGGAACCAATGCATTAATTGGCACCGATTCTGGATGTACTTCCATAGAAGAAAGTGTTTTTAGCATGTTTACTCTATCTTCGGTTGTTTCTCCTAAGCCAATAATCCCGCCTGAACAAACCGATACTTTTGCCTTGCGAACATTCTTAATCGTATCCAATCTATCATCGTAAGTACGAGTAGTGATAATCTTTTTATAGCTTTCTTCGGATGTATCTAAATTGTGATTGTATGCATACAAGCCTGCATCCGCCAGTTTTTGTGCTTGATTTTCAGTTAACATTCCAAGTGTACAACAAACTTCTAAGCCTTTTTCGTTTACCGTTTTCACCATCTCCAACACTCGGTCAAAATCACGGTTATCACGTACTTCACGCCAAGCGGCACCCATACACAAACGAGATGCGCCTCCTTCTTTTGCTTTGTCGGCCGCCTCACTCACTTCATTCACAGTCATTAATTTATGAACCTCAATGCCTGTATTGTAACGAGCCGCTTGCGGACAATAACTACAATCTTCAGCACAACCACCTGTTTTGATCGACAACAATGAACTTACCTGCACTTCACTTGCATCGTTAAACTCACGGTGAATCGTTTGTGCTTTGTAAATTAAATCCAACAAAGGCATATTGTAGATGTCTAATATTTCTTGAGTAGTCCAGTTATGTCGTGTTTGTGTCATATCAAATTCGGTTTTAAGAAGTACAAACTTACGGAATAATTCTTTTATTTTTTAAAAAAGAGTAGATTTGGAATGAATAGTAAAATGAACCCAGAACGATGCAAAATTTATTATACCTATTAATTGTTATTACGCTTTTACCGAGCTGTAATAAAGGAATTGATGATCCTTCAAAAAGAAATGAGAACTGGTGCTGGCATGTTCCTAAAGCAACAGGAAAAGGAGAATGGATAAAACTTGGCGGTAATGAAACGTTCCCTGATGGCTTATATACACTCTTTTATCCCAGTGGAAAAAATTTTGAAAAAGGGAAAACAGAAGATGGAACCGAAATAGATACCATCAGTTCATTTGACATAAATGGAAATATTTCAAAATATACTTATTATCTATCTGATACTTCCTATGAATATTATTTAAATGATGGTCCATTTAAAGCATGGGATTCCAAAGGCAATCTTACCGAAGAAGCAACAGTGAAAAATCATAAAGTCTATGACCAAAAGTGGTACGGTTCTTTTGCTCATTTTGTGTCTGTAATTGACATTTGCCTTCCTTCCAAAAATTCATTCAGAGCGGTCTCAAAAAAATTAAAAGAGACAATAACAACTGCAACTGAAACAAAAGCAAACACAATTCCTGAAGAAGATTTTAAACAGATGGATTCATTATTAGCAATCGCGCTAATAAAAAATCAACAAAGCATTGATGCGTTAACCAAGTTAGAAGAGTTTTCTGAAATGCCAAAATACAAACAAGATGCTCTTTTATTAATGCAAGCACAGAAAACCTTTCTTTCTCAGCATGTAGCAAAGACGGTCGCTATTTTCAAAACCGGATTTAATGATGCCAACATCGAAAAAAGTCACATTATTTTATTGGAATTTGCTGACAAAGACCAGACTGAAAAAAATTTCTCCGATGCTGCAACGCTATTTCAGGAAAAATTTATGCTTGATCTGGGACAAGCAGAATATCTGAATGAAAGGTTTCCTGATCATATAGTTCATTAAAAAGATACAAATTAAAGGTTAGGCGCACACATCAACACATTTCTTTCAAATGCATACCTCCATTAGCTCTATTTTAACATAAAAAGCATTATTTTTAGTATATTTGTTATATGAACTTAGTAGATAAAAACATCAATACCATTCGTGATTTGTGTGCTAAACACAGCGTGGGAAAGCTATTTGCTTTCGGTTCGGTGCTTACTCCAAAGTTCAAAACAGATAGTGATATAGATTTTATTGTTGATTTTCAAGGGGTGGATTTATATGATTATGCTGATAATTATTTTGAATTAAAATTCGCCTTGGAGAAACTGTTTAAACGGAATGTTGATTTATTAGAAGATAAAGCCATAAACAATCCATATTTGCGAGAATCCATTGATTCATCTAAGAAATTGATTTATGGATAGTGAGATCAAAACCTGGCTGTACGATATTTTACAATCTATTTTAGAAGTAGAAAGCTATTTTGCTGACAAGCCAAAGTTGTTTGAAGAATATACCAAAGACATTAAAACAAAACGTGCCGTTGAAAGAGATATCGAAATAATTGGAGAAGCGATTAATAGAATTTTAAAGAAGGATGGCTCTTTCGAGATAACAAATTCCCAAAAAATAATCGGAACGCGGAACCGAATAGCACATGGATATGATAAAATATCTGACGACTTAATTTGGAGCATTGTCATAAATCACCTGCCAAAACTAAAGATTGAAATCACATCTCAACTAGAGAGATGAATAAGCACATTCCCTATCTTTGCCCCATGCGTATCGACATCATCACCGTTTTACCAGAATTATTAAGAAGTCCGTTTGACCACAGCATCTTAAAACGCGCTATCGACAAAGGATTGGTGGAAGTTAATTTAATTAATCTTCGTGATTATTCCACTCACAAGCAAAAAAGTGTGGATGACTATGCATTTGGTGGAGGCGCTGGAATGGTTATGAGCATTGAGCCGATCGCGAATTGCATCAATGCTTTGAAAGCAGAAAGAACATACGATGAAGTCATTTATACTTCTCCTGATGGTGAGTTGTTGAATCAAAAAATGTCGAATCATTTATCTACTTTTAAAAATATTATTATTCTCTGCGGACATTACAAAGGCGTGGATCAAAGGGTTCGCGACCATTTTATTACCAAAGAAATTTCCATTGGAGATTATGTTTTGTCAGGGGGAGAATTAGCTGCTGCTGTAATCAGCGATAGTATTATTCGATTAATTCCAGGAGCTATTTCGGATGAAACTTCTGCTTTAACAGATTCATTTCAGGATAATTTATTGGCACCTCCAGTTTATACTCGTCCGGCAGATTATAACGGCATAAAAGTTCCCGAAGTCTTATTATCTGGACATGCAGCGAACATTGAGAATTGGCGACATGAAGAGAGTTTAAAACGCACTAAGGAAAGACGACCGGATTTGTTGAAGTAGTCTATTTATTGCCCTTAATTGAAAAAACATAAAAATTTCCGCTATTTTGCATGGACAATGAAAAAAATCCTATATTTGCAGTCCTTTTTAGAGGAAGATTGATTTAATACATTATAAAACAAAGAGTTATGAGCACATTATTACAATTCGTAGAAGACACATTAGCAGTAAAAACAAACCATCCAAAATTTAAGGCTGGAGATACAGTTACTGTACATTATAAAATTAAAGAAGGCGAAAAAGAACGCGTTCAGCAGTACCAAGGTGTTGTTATTCAACGCAAAGGTTCCGGAATAACTGAATCATTTACTGTTCGTAAGATCAGTAATAGTGTTGGTGTTGAGCGTGTATTCCCTGTAAACTCTCCCTACATCGATAAAATCGAAGTAAACAAAGTAGGTGTTGTTCGCAGAGCTCGTTTATTCTACTTACGTGAATTGACTGGTAAAGCAGCTCGTATCGCTGAGAAAAAACAATAATTTTTTTAAATATATAAAGAGACCCTTTCCCGCTTTTGCAGGATAGGGTTTTTTATTTAGCCTCAGCCAACCTCTCCCTAACCCTCTCCTTGAAGTAAGGAGAGGGAATAAATTCGAGTTACGATTGGAAATTGAATATTAAATTGAAATGATCATTAATATAATCAAATAATAAATAGCATCTCGTCTCCCTCTAATTGAACAAGGAAGGCCGGGGTGAGGTAATATGACAATAAAAGAAGAAATAGAAAGACGCAGAACCTTTGGCATTATCGCCCATCCCGATGCAGGTAAAACTACATTGACAGAGAAGCTATTGCTTTTTGGAGGCGCCATTCAAACGGCAGGTGCTGTTAAATCAAATAAAATTAAAAAACACACTACCTCCGATTTTATGGAGATTGAACGTCAGCGTGGTATTTCCGTTGCTACATCAGTAATGGGTTTCGAATACAAAGGCGTTAAAATAAACTTGCTGGATACTCCCGGTCACGAAGATTTTGCTGAAGATACTTACCGCACACTAACCGCTGTAGATAGCGTTGTGATGCTAATCGATTGTGCTAAAGGGGTGGAGCCTCAAACCCGCAAATTACTTGAAGTTTGCCGTATGCGCAGCACTCCCGTAATTGTATTTATCAATAAAATGGATCGTGAAGGAAAAGACCCTTTCGATTTGTTGGAAGAAATAGAAAAAGAATTACGCATTGATTTGCGTCCTTTGAGTTGGCCTATCAGTATTGGTAAAACATTTAAAGGAGTTTACAATCTTTATGAAAAAAGTTTAACTCTTTTTAATTCAGGAGAAAAACAAACAGATGAAAACTCTGTTGCTATTAAAGATTTAAACGATGGCACATTGGATAAATTAATTGGTGAAGATTATGCCAATACCTTAAGAAGTGATGTTGAATTATTAGAAGCCGGTTATCCTAAATTCGACAAAGAAGAATATTCCGAAGCGATGGTTTCCCCTGTATTTTTTGGTAGTGCTGTGAATAATTTCGGAGTGCGTGAATTGTTAGATAGCTTTATTGAAATTGCTCCTTCTCCAAAAGGAAGAACAACTGATGTAAAAGATATAAATCCGGAAGACAAAAACTTTAGCGGATTTGTGTTTAAGATACATGCGAACTTAGATCCAAAGCACCGTGATAGAATTGCCTTTTTAAGAATTGTCTCCGGAAAATTTGAGCGCAATAAAAACTATTTTCATGTTCGTGAAAACAGAAGCATGAAATTTTCGAATCCTACTGCGTTTATGGCGCAAGATAAAAATGTTGTTGACGAGGCTTTTCCAGGTGATATTATTGGTTTGTACGATTCCAGTAATTTTAAAATTGGAGATACATTAACAGAAGGAGAAAAAATGAATTTCAAAGGAATTCCACAATTCTCTCCCGAACTTTTTAAATATGTGGTGAATGCCGACCCAATGAAAACCAAACAATTGAATAAAGGTTTGGAACAGTTAACAGATGAAGGAGTTGCGCAGTTATTCACCAAAAGAACCGACAACAGAAAGGTTTTAGGCACTGTTGGAGCATTACAGTTTGAAGTTATCCAACACCGTTTAAAAAGCGAATATTCCGCATCCTGTAACTTTGAGCACATTTCCTTATTCAAAGCATGCTGGATTAGCTCTAAAGACCAAAAGAAATTACAGGAATTCATCTTTGAAAAAGCACATCACATGGCAACCGACAAAGAAGAACGTCCCGTATTTTTAGCCGAATCGGCTTGGGCTTTGCAAATGGCTCAGGAGAAGAATCCAGAGATTAAGTTTCATTTTATTTCGGAGTTTGTGGAGGAGTAATCCCCCTAGCCCCCTTTTCCAAAGGGGGAATAGCTTCTGCTCATCAAATTAATTTAGTACTATTGATACAATCGCATGAATTACCTCTTGGTGAAGAGGGCCAGGGAGATTGTTTTGATTTTCAATTATACATTCGAAAAATCCCCCTAGCCCCCTTTTGCAAAAGGGGAATAAAAAAAATCCCTCCGAGATAAACTTCTCGGAGGGATTTTTTATACTTTATATTCTTAAAT
>CAYWAV010000116.1:0-9710 GCA_964456225.1 uncultured Chitinophaga sp.
GTGGGAACTACTGGGTTCGAACCAGTGACCCTCTGCTTGTAAGGCAGATGCTCTGAACCAGCTGAGCTAAGCTCCCGAAAACACGTTTATTTCTAAACGGGGTGCAAATATAATTACTTTTTATAAAGGACAAAAGGTTTTATGCATTTTTTTGGAAATAAATCGGTCAGTATAAGCCCTGAGTTAATCACCCAATGCTTTTCATTCTTCCGCTCAAATGGGTGAGAGATGAATGAAAGCAACTATTTAACAAAAGTAGCTATACCTAATTACTGTATTCAATCACCAGACAAGTGCACGCTGTTCCATTTCTGACAAATGCTCTCTCCCATATCTTCTAGCTCAAATGAAAGTTTTTGATTCAATTTTTTGATTTAAATTTACCCGGTGAACAAAATCCGATTAATATGTAACTATTTGATTTACAGGGCAAAATCTGTAAACGAACATGGCGTTCATTCCCCATTTGTTTACGACTTGCTTTTAAGCACGATTTATAACAACAAAAATTTCTATGGGTATACTCTTGTTGAAAAAAGGAGAAATGCTCTTTCTAAGTCGAAGGAACCTATAGAATGTATTGATTTAGGTGCTGGTTCCACAGTAAACAAGAATAGTAAAAAGTCGGTACAAACAATTTTGTTTTCTGCTGCAAAGCCTCCAAAGTATGGCCAACTCTTATTTCGTTTGGTCGATCATTTTCAACCGGCTACTATTTTGGAGTTAGGAACTTCCTTAGGAATCAGTTCTGCTTATATGGCATTGGCAAATTCAAAATCTAACCTAATTACGATTGAAGGTTGTGAAGAAATAGCAGACATTGCTAAACAGTGTTTCATACAGTTAGAGTTAAAAAATGTTGAACAAGTTGTAGGGAATTTTGATCAGGTGTTGCCCGATGTTTTAAAAAAAATGGACTCATTGGATTTTGTTTTTTTTGACGGCAATCATCGAAAAGAGCCTACTCTTAATTATTTCAGGCAATGTCTAGAAAAAGCAACCGAAAAAAGTATTTTCATTTTTGATGATATTTATTGGTCGCCCGAAATGACAGAAGCCTGGGAAGAAATAAAAAAGCACAATAAAGTAACTGTAACGCTCGATTTGTTTTACATGGGAATTGTTTTCTTCCGAAAAGAACAAGTGAAAGAACATTTTAGAATACGTTACTGATGCGGATAACGAATTTTTGCGAATCTATGTGTTTGTAAAATCTTTACTATTGATTTAGGAAACAAAGATTCGTAAAATTCGTAAAGATTCGATATCTACACAATAATTCGTAAATTCGTTTTTAAATTCGTTATCTGTAACCATGAAGTCGATCATAGAATTATCAAATATTGCCAAAGCCTACAAAATAGGAACGGAAGAAATTCATGCCCTGCGTTCGGTTTCATTAGAGATTTTCAAAAACGAATATGTTGCATTGATGGGTCCTTCCGGTAGCGGAAAATCCACTTTGATGAATATTTTAGGATGTTTAGATAGTCCAACTAATGGAGAATATATTTTAAATAATTTGGCTGTTGCAAAAATGCTCGACAATGATTTAGCAGAAGTACGCAACAAAGAAATTGGTTTTGTGTTTCAATCATTTAATTTATTACCGCGTTCAACCGCATTGGATAATGTGATACTTCCATTGATATACGCTGGTTTTAGTAAAGCCGACAGAATCAAGCGTGGAAAAGAAGTGCTGGAACAAGTTGGATTGGGCGACAGAATTATGCACAAACCAAACGAACTTTCAGGTGGACAACGTCAACGGGTTGCTATTGCACGCGCATTAGTAAACAACCCTGCAATTATTTTAGCAGATGAGCCTACAGGAAATTTGGATTCAAAAACATCTGTAGAAATTATGGGTTTGTTTGAAGAGATTCATAAAAATGGAAACACGATTATTTTAGTAACACACGAAGAAGATATTGCTCAACATGCACATCGAATAGTTCGATTAAAAGATGGAGTAGTGGAACGCGATTATCAGAATGAGAATATTACTATTGTGAGCAACAGATTGGTGCATTAGTGAATATTTTTAAATATTTTTTATCCGTGTAAATCCTTGTTTTCCGCGTAATCCGCGTTCCATTAGAAACATAAATTCATAGCACATGACTCTAAAGATTTATACAAAAACTGGCGACAAAGGTCAAACTTCTTTGATTGGCGGCACTCGTGTTCCCAAACACCACATCCGCATCGAATCTTATGGAACGGTAGATGAATTAAATTCGCATATAGGATTGATTCGCGATCAGGAAATTGATTCACATTCTAAAACTATTTTAATTGAAATTCAGGACCGCTTATTCACCATTGGCTCTTCTTTAGCCTCCGATCCTGAAAAGTCCAAGATGAAAATTCCAGACTTGAAAGAAGAAGATATTTTATTGCTGGAGAAAGAAATGGATGAAATGGATAAATCATTACCCGAAATGAAATCCTTTGTTTTACCAGGCGGACATACTACGGTTTCTTATTGCCACATTGCTCGTTGCGTTTGTCGTAGAGCCGAACGATTAACCATTCATCTTTCTGAAGATAGTTTTGTAGCCGATTTGGTGATTAAGTATCTCAACCGCTTGAGCGATTATTTATTTGTGCTTTCCCGAAAACTGACTCAGGATTTGAATGCTCAAGAAATTCCTTGGAAACCCCGTTTCTCGTCAGACTCGAAATGACAAAAACGTTTTTTTTGAATGTCATCCCTTGCCACGACACGGAATCTCCCTATTTGCAAGCGGAAACATAATCTGCTTACTTAAGTCTCGAATCCTCCTCTTTCATCTCTCTGCATCCCTTTATTAACAGCTGTTTATTAAAAAAGATACTTTGTCCCTTTGATTAGTGGAATTAATTTTTACTTTTGCAGAAATAACGACTGATAATAAAAAGGTATAAAAAATTATTTCAGGATGTAACAACTTAAAAGTTTTTACGTTCTAAATTCAAAACGAACAAAATGTACTGGACACTCGAATTAGCAAAAAACTTAGAAGATGCACCTTGGCCAGCATCTAAAGATGAATTAATTGACTTTGCAATCCGTTCCGGAGCTCCAATGGAAGTGATTGAAAATCTTCAGGAAATTGAAGACGAAGGAGAAATTTATGAATCCATTGAAGAAATATGGCCGGATTATCCTACAAAAGAAGATTTTTTCTTTAATGAAGACGAATACTAATCACATTCACGTATAAAAAAATCCCTCCTGCTAAAAACGGGAGGGATTTTTTGTTCAATTATGTTCTCAACTATTTTTTTTCATCATCATCTTTGTCATCCTCTTTTTCAACTTTCTTTTCTAGAAAAGTTCCATTTGAATCAAAAATATAATCTGCTTCATCCACTTCTGCTTCGTAACTAATTTTTCCGGACGCATCCACTATTTTTGAAGCTTCTTTTATTTTTTTGCCTGGCATATTCTTAGTGCAATAGTCGCTTACTGCTTTAGGAAGTTGAGCCACGGTAATTTCAGATTCTGTTTCAAGAATTTGTCCATTAGGACCTAAATCAACAGACGATTCTATTTTGTTATCCGTAAATTCAACCTCATAATTATTACCTTCTTTTTCCCACTTATCTACTTTCGCATTTGGGTGCGCTTTCATAAAAGCATCCTTAATTACTGGTGGAACGTCTTTTTCTTTTACTTCTTGTGCATTCGCAGAGATTGCAATGAATCCAAAAGCGATTAATAAAATTGATTTTTTCATGTTTTTTGTTTTTTTGTTATCCACCCAAGATTATAGCGAAGGTGGAAGGGTTTATGAGTTTACTTTTTTTAATGATGCTACAATATTAAGACCTGATTCTGTTTCAATTCTGTACTAAAAGTTCAATTCAATAGTATGCATTTTGTTTACACAGCTATAACTGATTGAAATGTTATGATTATCACAAATTTCTTTTACAATTGCCAGACCTAACCCAATGGATTCTGCCGATGCTTCGTTTTTTCTGAAACGCAAAAATAATTCTTCAGTATTGTTCACTGAAATGTCACTTGTGTTGGAAATGGAAATACTATTTTGCGTAGATAGAATACCTATTTGCCCACCATCAATATTATGTCGAATAGCATTTTGGACAAGATTGCTGATTAAAATGTCTGCTAAAATTGGATTTATTTTTTTGCTCACTACAGCATCCAACTCTTTACTTATTCGAATGTTTTTGATAGCAATTAAATCTTCTAAATGTAAAAGTGTTTTTTCTATTAAGAAATTTAATTCAATCGTCTCCGAATCTTTAAATTGATTGTTTTCAATCTTTGAAAGCAATAGTAAAGCTTTGTTTAAGGATGATAATTTGTTGCTAGCATTATAAACCGATTGAATTAGCTGCATATCTTTTTCATTCAAGTTCGCAGATTGTATCAATAATTCAATTTTTGTTTTAATAACGGCTAATGGAGTTTGAATTTCATGAGAAGCATTTTCAATAAATTGTTTCTGACTAATAAAATCATTCTGCATTTTTCCAGTCATTGTTGTCAGCACTTTATTTAGCTCCGAAAATTCTTGAATATCTGTGCTAGCATATTTTTCAGAAGGATCCGTAATTTTTAAATTACTTAATTGCTCCAGTGTTTTGTAAAATGGTGTCCAAAGTTTTTTTGAGATATACCAATTGATTAGCAAAAAACCGAACAATAAAACAATAAACAAAAGGATAATAGGATAAATGATGCTTTCAATTAAATCTTCGGACTCCATTGCGGATTTTTGGATGACCATCAAAAATTTATCTCCACCTATTTTTAGGCTCGATGTCATTATTCTGAAGGGGATAATTTCTCCCTCAATGCTATCGTATAACAGTGTATCAGAAAATTGAGGAATATCACTGATTTGCTTTTTGCCTATAGGAATTACAATTGCATTTTCTTCTTCCCAAGTTATTAGTTGCTTGGTCTGGGCCTTTTTCTCAATTCTGATTTTCTCCTTCCATAATGATTCATCTAAGTTGTCTTGAATTTCTGAGGAAACTAAATTGTAAAGTACAAACGAGCAAATGGCAAAAACTGGTACTGCAAAAAGTAAATAGTAAATACTTGTTTTGTTTAATAGTTTCATTGTGTAGAAAAATTGTAACCAATTCCATAAATAGTTTTGATATAATCTTCACTTCCTTTTTCTAACATTTTTTTTCTCAGATTTTTAATGTGTGTATAAATAAAATCAAAAGAATCGTTTTGGTCCATATCATCGCCCCACAAATGCTCCGCAATGGCATTTTTTGTAATGACTTTGTTTTTTGCAGAAATAAAGAAAAGTAATAATTCGTATTCCTTTGTTGTGAGAGTTAATAAATCGTTTTTTATATAAACACTCCTGGATGGGACATCAATTTTTATTTCGTTGAGAATAATCTCATTTTTCCCTTCAAAACTTTTTCTTCTTACGATGGCTTTTATTCTGGCGTTTAATTCAGACAAATGAAATGGTTTTGTTAAATAATCATCAGAACCTAGTTCTAATCCTTTTAATTTATCATCCAAGGAGTTTTTTGCAGAAACAATAATGATTCCAGCATCCGATTTTCTCACTTTCAGCTCTTTTACAATTTGCAATCCGTTTCCTTTTGGTAAAGTAATATCCACTACTACACAATCATAATCGTAAACATTTACCTTTTCTGACGCTTTTTGAAAATCATTCGCTGTTTCGCAAATATACCCTTCCGATTCAAGGTAGGTTTTCATCGACTCCAACAAGTCTTTTTCATCTTCTATGAGCAGAATTTTCAATTTTCTAGGATTTATGACACAAATTTAGTGTTTAATTCTGTAGCAATTCTGATTGCCGTTTAGCAATAAGGTAAAGCCATTGATGGAGAAATCTGTTAATTTGTCAGTCTTTTACAAAAGGAATGGCTTTTGACAAGCAAGGGTAGCTTTTTAGATTGCTCGTTTTAGGCTGTATCTCAGTGTAGATAAGCCTTTTGCTTCAATAATAAAATTCCGAAAATGAAGCTAAAATTTGTTATTTTTGCATCCCTGATTGGCATCGGGCATTAAATTTATAAAAACGCGTACAATGTTAAATAGTATTACCAAAAGCATTTCTAAATTATTCGGAACTAAATCCGACAGAGATTTAAAAGAAATACAACCAATTGTTGAAAGGATATTAATTGAATATCCAAAACTTGCGGCATTAAGTAATGATGAGTTGCGTGGCAAAACATTCGAATTCAAAAAACGCATTGCCGATCGTTCTTCAAAAGAAAACGGAGAAATTTCAGATATCCGTAAAAAGATAGAGAACGATCCGGAGATGGATGTGGAGACAAAAGAAAAATTGTACGAGGAGATTGATGAACTGGGAAAGACCATCATTAAAAATAACAAAGAAATTTTAGATGAAATTTTGCCTGAAGCTTTTGCAGTTGTAAAAGAAACAGCAAAACGTTTAAAAGAAAATTCAACATTAGAGGTTACTTCAACACAAATGGATCGCAATTTTGCAGCGCAACGCGATTCTGTTGTTATAAAAGGCGATAAAGCATTGTGGTCGAATACCTGGAAAGCCGCTGGAAATGATGTAACCTGGGACATGGTACATTATGATGTACAGTTGATTGGTGGAATTGTTTTGCATCAGGGAAAGATTTCTGAGATGGGAACAGGAGAAGGTAAAACATTGGTTGGTACACTTCCTGTTTATTTAAATGCACTTACCGGATTAGGTGTTCACGTTGTAACGGTAAACAATTATTTGGCTAAACGAGATTCAGAATGGAATGGTCCGCTTTTCGAATTTCATGGATTGAGTGTTGATTGTATTGATAAACATGAACCAAATTCTCCTGAGCGTAGACAAGCCTATTTAGCAGACATTACTTTTGGAACAAACAACGAATTTGGATTCGATTATTTACGTGATAACATGTCGCGTGTTCCTGAAGATTTAGTTCAGCGTAAACACAATTACGCAATTGTGGATGAGGTGGATAGTGTATTGATTGATGATGCACGTACTCCCTTAATTATTTCTGGTCCAACTCCAAAAGGGGATAACCAAGAATTCGCTCCATTAAAACCCCGTATTGAAAAAATTGTAAATGCTCAAAAAAATTATGTGAACTCTGCTTTAACAGATGCTAAAAAATTATTGGCTGAAGGAAAAGACAAAGAAGGCGGTGTTGCATTGTTACGCGCTTACAGAGGGTTGCCTAAAAACAAAGCTTTGATTAAATTTTTATCAGAGTCGGGAATGCGAGCGCAATTACAAAAGACAGAAAATTTTTATTTGCAAGATCAATCTCGTGATATGCACAAGGTAGATGCTGAATTGTTTTTTGTGATTGATGAAAAAAACAACTCGATTGAATTGACAGAAAAAGGATTGGAATTAATTTCTACTTCTTCTGAAGATACAAAATTCTTTGTGTTGCCAGATGTTGGAACTGAAATAGCCAATTTAGAAAAATCTTCTGCATCCTTAGAAGAAAAAGCACAACGTAAAGAAGAATTGATTCGTGATTATTCTATTAAATCAGAACGTGTTCATACAATTAACCAATTATTAAAAGCATACACCCTTTTCGAAATAGATGTGGAGTATGTAATTATGGATGGTAAAATTAAAATTGTAGATGAGCAGACAGGTCGTATCATGGAAGGTCGTAGATATTCCGATGGGTTGCATCAGGCGATTGAAGCGAAAGAAAATGTTAAAGTAGAAGCCGCAACACAAACATATGCAACAGTTACGCTGCAAAATTATTTCCGTATGTATACCAAATTATCCGGTATGACAGGAACTGCAGAAACTGAAGCGGGTGAGTTTTGGGATATCTATAAATTGGATGTGGTAGCAATTCCTACCAACAGACCAATTGCAAGGAAAGATCACGAAGATTTGGTTTTTAAAACGAAGCGTGAAAAATACAATGCAGTTATTGAAGAAGTTGGAAAATGTGTAGAGGCTGGACGTCCTGTATTGGTAGGAACAACTTCTGTTGAGATTTCCGAATTGTTAAGTCGTATGTTGAAGCTGCGTGGAATTAAACACAACGTGTTGAACGCGAAAATGCACCAACGTGAAGCGGAAATTGTTCAGGAAGCGGGACAAGCAGGAACGGTAACCATTGCAACCAACATGGCTGGTCGTGGTACCGATATTAAATTGGGTGCAGGAGTGAAAGATGCAGGCGGATTAGCAATTATAGGAACAGAACGTCACGAATCTAGACGAGTAGATCGTCAGTTGCGTGGTCGTGCTGGTCGTCAAGGTGATCCAGGGTCATCTCAGTTTTTTGCTTCTTTGGAAGATGATTTGATGCGTTTGTTTGGTTCAGAACGAATTGCAAAATTGATGGACAGAATGGGAATTAAAGAAGGTGAAGTGATTCAACATTCTATGATTACCAAATCCATTGAACGCGCTCAAAAGAAAGTTGAAGAAAATAACTTTGGTACTCGTAAACGTTTGATTGAATATGATGATGTGATGAACTCACAACGTGAAGTTATTTATAAAAAACGTAGACATGCTTTATTTGGTGAACGTTTAGCGATTGATATTGCAAACTCTGTTTATGATACTTGCGAATCAATTGTTTCAGAATATCACGAAGGCAAAGATTTTGATGGGTTCAATGTTGAAGTGTTACGTGTATTGTCGATAGAATCTCCTGTGGATGAAAATAAGTTTTCAGAAATGAAACATCAGGAGATTGTAGAGGCTTTGTATGAAAAAGCAGAAGCACATTACAACAATAAAAACAATTATATCAAAACAAAATCGTTTCCTGTTATAAAAGATGTTTTTGAAAATCAAGCAGCAGCGTACGAGAATATTGTAACTCCTTTGAGTGATGGAATTAAAACATTGCAAGTGGTAGTAAACTTAAAACGTGCTTATGAAACAAAAGGTGCAGAATTGGTTTTAGGTTTAGAAAAAGGTACAGCTTTGTCAATGATTGATGATTCATGGAAAGAGCATTTACGTGAAATGGATGAATTAAAACAATCGGTACAAAATGCGGTTTACGAACAAAAAGATCCATTGTTGATTTATAAATTCGAATCTTTCCAGTTGTTTAAACGAATGGTGTCGGATGTAAACAAGGAAATCGTTTCCTTCTTGATGCGTGCAAATTTGCCAAATGAAATTCAGAACAGTGTTCAGCAAGCAAAAGTTCAGGCACCTCAACGTCAGCAACAAACTCAAACAACTAGAACGGAAGTTGGTGCTAACAACAATAATCCAAATGAAGAACAACCTAAAATAAAATCACAACCGGTAAGGGTAGAGCAGAAAATTGGAAGAAATGATGCTTGTCCTTGTGGTAGTGGCAAAAAATATAAAGCTTGTCACGGTAAGTAATATTTACGAAAAACAAGTTTTGAGTTCTAAAAATCGTTGTTTTATAAACAATATAATAAGCTTTTGGGTGGTGATAGGCATACGAGGAAATGTACAGTAAATATTTTAAAAAGTCGTACAAAGGAAAACTCACAAAAAGATATTTAAAAGTTCTAAGGCAAATTGAAGAAGGGGAAGGAATTTCAGAGGAAGAACTTTTAATGGTTCTGTAATACGTTCAATTTTTTTTAAAAAATGAAATCTCTTTTTTAAAGTAATTGTTCTTTTTTTTTGTATTATTTTAATATAATTTTCAATTTATTTTCGTTAATTAATACTGAATTTTATTTAAAAAGGACGGAAATGTCTTTTAAATACCTTGTT
>CAYWAV010000117.1:0-9529 GCA_964456225.1 uncultured Chitinophaga sp.
GCTTATTGAGAAACCATTTTTTTCTCTTGACGTTTACGTTCAGTTTCATCCAAAATAACTTTACGCATACGGATAGAACCTGGAGTTACTTCAACGTACTCATCAATTTGAATGTATTCCATAGCTTCTTCCAGTGAGAAATTAATTTTTGGAGCAATACGCATTTTATCATCTGTACCAGATGCACGCATGTTACTTAATTTTTTCTCTTTAGTAATGTTTACTACGATATCATCCTGACGGTTGTTTTCTCCGATAACTTGTCCAGTGTAAATTGGTTCACCTGGTTCAACAAAGAATTTACCTCTGTCTTGTAATTTATCAATTGAATAAGCAATAGCAGTTCCCATTTCACCTGAAATTAAAACACCATTGTTACGACTAGGGATAGGCCCTTTCCACGGCTCAAATGCTTTAAAGCGGTGCGCCATAATCGCTTCACCAGCAGTAGCAGTTAAAATGTTGTTACGCAATCCAATGATCCCTCGTGATGGAATTTCAAATTCTAAATGTTGTAAATCACCTTTCGGTTCCATCAATAACATATCCCCTTTACGCTGACTTACATACTCAATTACTTTTCCAGCAGATTCTTCAGGTACGTCAACTGTTAAATATTCAATTGGCTCACATTTAACTCCATCAATTTCTTTGATGATAACTTGTGGTTGTCCAACTTGCAATTCGTACCCTTCACGTCTCATTGTTTCAATTAAAACCGATAAGTGAAGAATACCTCTTCCGAAAACTAAATATGAGTCAGCGGAGTTTGTTTCTTCAACGCGTAGAGCAAGATTTTTTTCTAATTCTTTGAATAAACGATCACGCAAGTGGCGAGATGTTACAAATTTTCCTTCTTTACCAAAAAACGGGGAGTTATTGATACAAAACAACATGTTCATTGTTGGCTCATCAATCGCGATTGGAGTTAAGCCTTCTGGATTTTCAAAATCTGCAATGGTATCTCCAATTTCAAATCCTTCGATACCTGTTACAGCAACAATTTCTCCTGATTGAATTTCATCCGTTGTTTTTGCTTTTCCTAAACCTTCGAATATGAATAATTCTTTGATACGTGATTTAATAATAGAACCATCACGTTTCACTAATGAAATAGGCATGTTCTCTTTAATTGAACCGCGGTGTACACGTCCAACTGCAATACGTCCAACGAAAGATGAAAAATCCAAAGATGTAATTTGCATTTGCAAAGTTCCTTCTTGGCGAGGTGCTTCAGGGAAGAACTCAATAATTGTATCTAATAAATAAGTAATATCTTCTGTAGGATTTTTCCAATCTGGACCCATCCAACCTTGTTTAGATGAACCATAAACAGTTTTGAAATCCAATTGTGTTTCGGTAGCATCTAAGTTGAAGAATAAATCAAATACTTGATCATGCACTTCGTCAGGGCGACAGTTTGGTTTATCCACTTTGTTGATTACCAAAACAACGCGTTTCCCTTGAGCCAATGCTTTTTGTGTAACGAAACGTGTTTGAGGCATTGCACCTTCAAATGCATCCACTAATAATACAACACCGTCTGCCATGTTCAAAACACGTTCTACTTCTCCTCCAAAATCCGCGTGGCCCGGAGTATCAATGATATTGATTTTTGTTCCTTTATATCTTACAGAAACGTTTTTAGCCAAAATCGTAATTCCACGTTCGCGTTCCAAATCATTGTTGTCAAGAATTAATTCTCCTGATTCTTGATTATCGCGGAACAATTTTCCTGTGTGCAAGATCTTATCTACCAAGGTTGTTTTTCCGTGATCGACATGGGCAATGATGGCAATGTTTCTAATGTTTTTCATTTTCTATTCTTTAATAGCTATTTGAACTCAATGGCAAATAGCTTTTTTGTTAATTATAAGGGTGCAAAAGTAGTCAATTTTATTCGTATTTGTGTACAAGCCGACCTGATATAATGCCTGTTTGTCGAAAATATGTACTTTTAGAGACCTTAAAAATCAATAAAGCAATGGAAAACACAAAAATTTGGTACGGAAATCCGACTGTCGAAAGCATTGAATGGATGAATCCCAAAACAGTAGCTGAGTCACTAAATATAAGGGTTATCGAGATAGGGAACGATTATATTAAAGGAACAATGCCTGTTGATGACCGAACAAAACAGCCTTTCGGGCTGCTTCATGGCGGGGCATCCGTAGCTTTGGCCGAAACCCTGGGAAGTATTGCTTCTTTTTTAATGGTAAACCCCGATTTATTCATTGGTGTTGGGATAGAGATTAATGCAAATCACATTAAAGCAGTAACTGGTGGAATGGTAACCGGTGTTTGTAAACCCATACACGCAAAAGGAATGAATCACATTTGGGAAATAAAAATATATAATGATGCAGGAGATTTGACTTGCATCAGCAGATTTACCTGCAGTATTGTTTCGAAGGCAAAGATGGCTTTGAAGGTTGGCTAAAATTAAGAAGAAACATAATGGTAATCGTCATGCCGTGCCACGACACGGCATCTCCCTGTTAGATGCTCAAGTTTTCAATAAGCAGATCCAGTGTCGTGGCATGTGATGACGTTTGGAAATGAGATTGTCTCGCGAAATATTGTGAATTAAAATAGTGATTTAGTTCGTAAAAAAATCCTCGGCAGCAATCGGTTTCACATTTTGTTTATTATCGGGATTGATTTTTATCTCATAAGTCGAATAAGAATCCAGCGATCCTCTTTTTTCTTTTTTCATAATCAATGCATCGTTCCCATCATTCAATGCTACAAACACATTGTCTTTTTCGAATCCCCCTTTAATTGTTTGGTTTAAAAATATTTTTTCAAAATTCCACCCCGTTCCATAATATATTTTCAGAAAATATTCTCCGTTAGGAATTTGATTCATTTTTATTTCCGTTTCGCTAGTCATGTAACTGTGCCGAATGGTTTTGTTCGGAGCGTTTTTTTCTACTAGGCATACAACGGCTTCTGATTGGCTTACATTTAAAAAAGTAATACTGTTTTTGCTTTCGGCATCATATATTTCCTCTCCGAAAAAAGCAGCGTAAGGGGAAGCGTAGTTGTAAATGGTTGATTCAATAATTTGAATTGAGGGTTCTTCTACTTTCTCAATCCTTTTAACAACAGTTGTTGCTGTCGTTTTTTCTGCTGAATAAGAAATAATAAAATACAACAACACCAAAGCAATTCCAATACTCACTAAAATTTGCCAATTTTCTTTTTCAGTTTTTTGTTCCTTTGGAGAAGTGTTTTTTGCCTGAGCATAAGCTTGCTGTTGTTTGTATTGTGCTTGTTGCTGTGCAAATTGGTAGGCGTTTCCAGTGTATTGTGGTCCGCCTGCACTTGATTTTTGTTGCGGTTGAGTACGGGAGTTGTAAGAAGCTTTTAAATCGTATTTGCTTCTTTTTTCTGGATTTGAAAGTACAGCATAAGCTTGCTGAATTTCTTTAAAGTATTCTTCAGCTGCTTTGTTGCCAATGTTTTTATCCGGGTGATATTTTTTCGCTAAAATGCGATACGCACTTTTTATTTCTTCAAAAGTAGCGGTACTTTTTATCTCTAAAATGATATAATAATTCTTTTCAGCCATTGAAATTCCTGTTGATTAAACTATAATAAGTTGGCACATTATAGGAATCTTACATTCATGTGCCCTTTTGTTTTTTGAATATTAATTTTTGAATTTTTTGGATATTTTATGGCATACGAAAGATTAATTTTTTTTACTTCTCCGGGCTGTAAATTGTATTTCCAAATTAGTTTTCCTGTTTTAGTGTCGAGTTCAGCTTTTGTTGTTTCAATGGCATCCACCGTAATTTCGCTTTGCATAGAAATTGGTAGTTGATCTTCTACTTCAATTTGCACAGGTGTTTTGCGATTATTTTTCACAAGCATTTCATAAGCAAATGTTTCTTTGGTAGTATTCCCGATAAATTTTTTAGTGCAAAATTCTTTTACTTTACTGCGAGTAACCAACACTTTGTTGTCGCGGCCCAATGATAAATCCAATGTATCATCCGCACTTCTAGTATAAATGTAAGATTGACCAACATAGGTTCCAGCGTAATACACATTAGCTTCTCCTTCCACTAAATCCAAATCTTCCCAACCAGTAATACGTGCTAATAAAAATGCATCCCGATCGAGTTTTGGTGCACTAAAATGTTGAAATGTGGCAGGTAATTTATACTCTGTTACATCCACAATGTATGGTTTTGAATCAGCGGGAAATGTATATGGAATTTTAATTTCGAACTCAGCACTTAACTCCGAAATTTCAATTTCTACAAATTCAATTTTTGGTTTTGCTGCTTGCTCTTTTAAAAATTGGGATTGATCAAGATTGTTGTTCGAAATGGAATTCTGAATATAACCTTCCCCCGATTGATATGCTGGGGCAGCCGATTTTTGTTTGGCATACATATTTCTGTTTTTTTGAACAGAAACGTAGGTTAAATCCCAAGGAAGTAATTCCGGTTTGGAAGCACTTTTTGATGGATCAGCCGTTGATAGTTTTAATTTCACATCGTTCCAGTCGATTCCTGTATTATTAAAAACTTTAGCTCTGTATTTTAATTCAATAGGCAAGTTAATATCTTCTGCATGCAAATCGTAGCTAGGAGCCCAACCTGCATCTGAAACCAAATACTTCAAATTAATAGTAGAAGAAATTTTTGAAGTAGAAGAAATTAGAATAGAAATTTCTGCAGTTGGTTGATTGTTTTTTGCATTCAATTCATACAGCTGCTGATTCACATTTGTTAGTGCTTGTTGTAAGGAAGAATTTTTTTTATCGAGCTTGGAGATTTCTCCATTGATTTCTTTTATTCGTGCTCTGTAAAAATCAGCAGCCAATTTTAATTCGGCAATAGCAACTCCTTTATCTTGTCCGCCAATCGATTCATTTTTTAAGAGCATGTTTTTTTCTGTTACGTATGCATCTCTATCGTTGTTATTAGCAGTAATTCCATCCGATAAAATAGTGACAGAATCTTTTAATGACTTTATTCTATTGCTTTCCTTTTGATTTGCCATATAATTGATGGCATCTGAAATGGCAAGAATAACAACATCTCCAGAAGCACTTACTTGAATACTTTTTGAATCGAGTTTTGGAGAAAGTCCTATGAAAGTAATTTTGTTTCTTCCGGGACTAAGGGTTACCATTTTATTTTGACTCACCTCAGCTCCATATAAATAAATAATAACTGATTGAATTGGAGCGCTTACTTCTTGATTTGTTTCACTTGTTTGTGCAGTGGATGCAGCAAAACAAAAAACCAAAATCACCGACAATAGTTGTTTTATTTTTTTCATTTGGATTAGTTTTAAAAAAATAAAACCCTGACATTGATGCAACAATTCGTCAGGGTTTTATTAAATGAGATTTAAAATTATTTTTTCTCTTCGCCTTTTGGAGCAGTAGGAGTAACTTCTTTTAAGTATACTTGAGAATAATCTCTGTAGCGCATAGGGTTAGAGAAAAGATTACGAACGTTTGATTTTACCAAACGATAATTTTCATCATACCATAACATCATTACCGGTGCATCATTCATCATAATTTGTTCTGCTTTTAATAAATCAGCATAACCTTCTTCTTGAGTTTTTGCAGCTTTTCCTGAATCAAATAGTTTATCAAATTCTTCATTTTTGTAACGAGGAGTGTTTGGATAAGATGGTTGGGTCAAATCAGTAGGAACAGTAGCTCCGTAAAGGATCCACAAGAAATTTTCTGGGCTTGGGAAATCTGCAATCCAAGCAGCGCGGAAAATTTCAGCGCGAGCATATTTAGCATCTTCCATTTTTTGCTTTTGTGGAACAACTTCAAAATCAACATTCACATTTAAAACTTCCATTAATTGTTTCTGAATTTCCAAAACAACGTTTGTGTTTTTTGCTCCACCACTATTTAATTCAATTTTTACTTTCGGGAAGCCTTTTCCGTTTGGATAACCAGCTTCAGCCAATAATTTTTTAGCTTTTTCTGCATCAAAATCATAACCAGTAATTTTAGTGATATCGTATCCTTTGAAAGAAGGAGGAGAAATACCATTGATTGCAGGACCGTAAGCTTCACCTTTTAATACATCTTCAACAATTTTATTTCGGTCGATAGCATAAGAAAATGCTTGACGAACTTTAATATTATTGAATGGTTCTTTTGTCATATTGAATTCATAATACTGACTAGCCATTTCCGGTGAACGCTCTAAAACGTATTTTGGTGGCTTGTTTTGAAAGTCTGCAATTTGACTTTCAACCATATCTTTAATAGATTCAGAAGGTAAACCAATTACCATATCTAAATTACCATTTTGGAAATTATCCAATTCTTGTTTTTTAGTTGGCAAGAAGCTGATTACAACTGAATCAAGGAAAGGCATTTGGTTTCCTAAAGAATCCATTCCGTGATAATTATTGTTGCGTCTTAATAAGGCTTTGTCTGTAGAACCATTCTCAACATAGATGAATGGACCTGTACCTACTTTAATGTCTGTCCCGTATTTCTCAACAGCTTCTTTAGCAATAACGCTGGTAACAGGTGATGCCAAAGCAAATAAGAAAGAAGTACTTGGAGATGTTAAAGTGATAGATATGGTGTAGTCATCTGCTGTTTTGATTCCGTCAATTGAGCCGTTTGGTTTGCCTTTACTAGCTTCGAAAAATTTATTTGCACCAACAACACGGTCTTTGAAAGTTGCTGCAAAGTTTGAATTTTCTTTGCTGTCAGTACATAATAGCTCAAAAGAGTATTTGAAATCCGAAGATTTCATTTCTCTTCCTTTTCCATCAGGAAAGCACTCGTTATCCTGAAACATAACCCCTTTTTTAAGGTGAAAAGTGTAGGTTGTTCCCGCAGCATCAATTTCCCATTTTTCCGCTAAACTAGGGAGAATCGAAAGATCCTTTGGATTAAATTTTACTAGTCCTTCATATATTTGGTTAGCAATGTGAGCAGACCCGATATCCGTAATACCTGCGGGGTAAAGGGTTTGAAATTGTTCAGTTTCATTTATTCGCAATGTTCCGCCATAAACTTTGTCGCCTTTTGCAACTCTGTCGGACCCGCTTTCGCTGGTAGAATTAGAGCAAGAGCTGAATAGTAGTGCTGCAGAGAAGATAAAGAAGAAGGATTTTTTCATAATATTGTATTGGTATGATTGATAAAAATGCTTGAATTTGTTGTTAAAATTAAATGCAAGATTACTGCATCTTTAACAAACATGCAAGTAAATATACAAAAAAACTCGATTTTTGGTTAATCTTTAAAAATATTTGATTTTGTTTACGAGAGATGTATTGCGTATGACAAAATTGTTTAAATTTGCGATGAATTCTAAAAATAATGATTTTTTATTTTGAAATTATTAAATAAGATTATAATATTGCGTTCGAAAATTAATGAGCCGAAATTTTAAGTTCTTATTTTTTACATAAAAAAGTACAATGAAAAAAATATTGTTTACCGCTTTTAGTTTAGTCGTTTCATCTTCGGTTTTTGCTGTAGGAGTAATCGTGCTAGAAGGAAACTACCAAGGAAAAAATCTCTATATTCAAAATCCATTTGCTGGATCAGGTGTTGGTTTTTGTGTGCAGGAAGTTAGAGTTAATGGAAACGTTACCACTGACGAAATTTTGTCAAGTGCATTTGAAATTGATTTTAGAAACTTGCAATTGAAGATTGGAGATAAAGTTGAAGTAAAAATTACGCACAAAGACGATTGTAAACCTAAAGTATTGAATCCAGAGGTTTTAAAGCCAAAAAGTACATTTGAAATCGTATCAATGGCAGTTGGCTCTGATTTAACCTTCAAATGGTCAACAAAAGGCGAAACAGGAAAATTAGCATATATTATAGAGCAGTTCCGTTGGAACAAATGGGTAAAAGTTGGTGAAGTTGAAGGAAATGGTACGCCAGATCAAAACAACTACTCTTTCTTAGTTGCTCCTCACTCTGGTAAAAACCAATACCGCGTTAAACAAGTAGATTATACTGGTCAACCTAAATTATCTAAAACAGTTGATTATAACTCTACATCTCCTGAAATTACATTCAGTCCTGCTAAAGTGTCTAAAGAAATTGGATTCTTCGCTGGAAGTGCGCCAACAGAAACAATGTTTGAAATATATGACCAATTTGGTAATATCGTAAAACGAGGTTTTGCTTCTTCAGTAGATGCCTCTAACTTACCTAAGGGTGCATATTATCTGAACTACGATAATAAAATGGGCGAGTTCATCAAAAAATAGTTCTTCGACTACGCTCAGGATGACAACATATTTTGAATTAATAATCCCGGTATTCATATCGGGATTATTTTTTTGTAACAACTTAAAGAACTGATAATGTTAAAGATAGAGCACATTGGAATAGCAGTTAAAAACATTGAGCAATCTAATGATTTGTTCAGTAAACTGTTCGGGAAAGCACCTTATAAGCTTGAAAAAGTGGAATCTGAAGGTGTTTCTACTTCATTTTTCATGATGGGAGATAGCAAAATAGAGCTCTTAGAAGCAACAGATGCCAACAGCCCCATTGCTAAGTTTATTGAAAAGAAAGGTGAAGGAATCCATCACATCGCTTTTGAAGTAGCAGATATTCGTGCTGAGATGAAACGCTTAGAAGCAGAAGGATTCACCTTATTATCAGAAGAACCAAAGAAAGGTGCAGATAACAAGCTGATTTGCTTCTTGCACCCAAAAGGTACAAATGGTGTGCTGATTGAATTGTGTCAAGAGGTAAGCCCTGTTGCAAAGCCCTAGGCAATTTAACAAAACAGGTCCACAATACTTTCTTTCTTGACATCCAACCAATAAGTTCCAATTCCCAACTTTTTAGCTGCTTCTATATGTTGAATGGAGTCGTCAATAAAAAGAGTTTCATTTGGTTTTAGAGTATTCTCTTTTAAAACAAATTCGAAAATTTCTGCATCTGGTTTTCGCATTCCTATTTCATAAGACAAATACATCTTTTCAAAGAGGCTTGATAGATCAGGCAAATCGAATTCATTTTCCAAATATGAATTAAATTTTTCGATGTGAATATCATTTGTATTGCTTAATAAAAAAGTGCGATGAGTTAGATTAGTTTTTTTTAGCAATTCAATCCGTTCGTTTGGAAGGTCCAATAGTATTGCATTCCACGCAGTATCAATTTCGTCATCGGTTGTGTTTTTTAGAAGAGATTTTTTTAATTCGGTTCGAAAATCGTCAGAAGAAAGAAATCCCTTTTCATAATTATCAAATAGCTTTGTTTGCTGTGCTTGTGAAAACAACGTTTTAAAATCACTTATTCCCAATTTAGAAAAAGCTTTTTCTGTCAAAGAATAGTCGATATTCAAGATAACTCCACCAAGGTCGAAAATTATGTTTTTATAGTTATTTGTGTCAATAATCATAATAAGGGCTAAAACGCTTTGTTAATTGGGTACAAATATATAATTTCGCTGTCCTTAAATTACATTGTTAAAAAATGTAATTGGGCCTATAGCTCATTCGGTTAGAGCAACAGACTCATAATCTGTGGGTGCTTGGTTCGATT
>CAYWAV010000118.1:0-9371 GCA_964456225.1 uncultured Chitinophaga sp.
GACGGACCCGTTCCTTCACTTTTTCTACCTACATAAATCAAATCACTATTTTCGGCAATTTATTATGAGATCCAACGCATGACGACATATTCTCCTAAGAGATCCTTAGCTTTAATTTTCGGATTTATTAAATGGTTTTTCAAAGGAAGAAAGTCACAATTGAAAGATGAAATCTCAAAAATGGATGATTATTTATCAAATTAACTTATTAGTTATTTTAATAATCTTCTTCTTTATTTTGATTGTACTCTACCTTTTGTTTCAATTATTTTAGAAATAATTAATCAAAAAAAGCCTCTGAGTTAAATTCAGAGGCTTTTTTAACACCTTTAGATTCAAAAATTCGTTTTTTCATTCGTTATCTGTACTATTTGTACATCTCCACCATTTCTTTCAAAGCATTTTGAGTTGCTTTGTTCACATTCACCAATGGCAAACGCACTGCTGGTGAGCAAATCTTCATCATATCTAAAACTGCTTTTACTCCTGCAGGATTTCCATCTGCAAAAAGCTGCTCAATGATGTCGGTTAATTTGTAATGTAGTTTTTGTGCTTCTTTCACATTTCCTGCTAAAATCTGACGAGTCATTTCTGAATAATCTTTCGGAAATGCATTCGCAACAACTGAAATTACGCCATCTGCTCCTGCTGCTATCATTGGCAATGTTAGCATATCATCACCGGAAATTACAAGAAAATCTTTCGGACGGTGTTTGATAATTTTCATGCATTGTTCTAAATTTCCTGAAGCCTCTTTTACCGCAATGATATTTTTAAAATCAGTCGCTAATTTAATAGTTGTATCAGCAGTTACATTTGAAGCAGTTCTTCCTGGAACATTGTACAAAATAATCGGTAATGGAGATGCTTCTGCAATTGCTTTATAATGCTGATAAATTCCACGCTGATTTGGTTTGTTATAATAAGGAGATACCGATAAAATCGCATCAATATTATTGAAGTCAGATGATTTTTTGAAAGCACTTAAAATTTCTTGAGTGTTATTACCACCCAAACCCAATACAATTGGAACACGTTTGTTTACGTTTTCAATCACATGTGTCACCACCGATTGTTTTTCTTCTTTACTCAAAGTAACAGATTCACCAGTCGTTCCTAGCACAACAACATACTCCACTCCACCTTTGATGATAAAATCAACCAACTTATTGAGTGATTTATAATCAATGCTATTGTCTTTGTTAAATGGAGTAACGATTGCAACTCCAGTTCCTTTGAATTTTGAATTTTTGCTCATGATTGGATTCTATTCTTTTTGTAGTTTTTTTGTAAAGATAAATTGATTTTCGGGAATAGCCGGAAATTTTTTTAACACATAGATACATAGAAAAAAAGGGAATGGCTAACTGAAATAGGACAGAAAGGAACAGCGAATTTATTGCACAGATATTGTTCTAATTAGATAAAGCAAACTTCATCTATAGAATGTTGCCTGTATCTTTTCTCGATTTAGGACGTTATACAGATGAAGCGGGATTCATCTGACAAAATATCACAAACAAAAACTATGACACAAAGGGTTTAAAATTATATTACAGCAAATGAAGCAACCTATTTAAAATTGAGAGTCTAATTGAAAACTCCCATAATTGTTAAAAGCCGTTAAAATAAAAAATTTACCGCTTATTAAATTTACATTTGACAGCATTTTTATAAGTATACATTTACATCTATGAAGCGCGCTCTACGCCTTGTTATTATACTACTATTACTGAATCAATTTGCTATTGCCCAAAACGACTCTGTTCCCAAAAGGAAAGAATATACTACCACTCGTGCTCTTAAAACGCCTAAAATAGATGGGTTGCTAGATGATGAAACCTGGAAGACTGCTCCATTAATTTCTGACTTTAAACAAAATTTTCCAATTTATGATGTTGAACCCACCCAAAGTACACATGTTCAAATAGTATATGATAATACAGCCATTTACATTGCTGCATTTTTGTATGATTCTTGCGCTGATAGCATTTGTAAGCAATTAGGAAATCGTGACGACTATTTAAATGCAGATAACTTTAGAGTTGTTTTTGACACTTATAACACAGAACAAGATGCATTTGATTTTAGTGTAACCGCTTCCGGTGTTCAATCGGATAGTCGTTTTTCCGATTACCTGTACAATGCTGTTTGGGAGAGCGCAGTAAAGTTACATCCCGAAGGTTGGAGCGTAGAAATTAAAATTCCTTATTCTGCATTGCGTTTTCCTAGCACAAATATCCAAAAATGGGGAATGCAAATTACCAGAAGTCTCACCCGGAATGGGGAATTTGACCAATGGGGGTTATTACCTCGTGGTGTTTCTAATCCTTTTAAATATTGGGGCTATTTGGTTGGGATGGAAAACATTAAACAACCCATTCGTTTGTCCATAACTCCATATATCACGGCTTATACTTCGCATTATCCAGCTAACATTGAAGGTGAAAGCAATTATTCATCCAACATAACGGGTGGAATGGATTTAAAGTATGGTTTAAATGAAAGTTTTACAATTGATGCCACACTCCTGCCCGACTTTACTCAAGTACAAAGCGATAACGTAGTAAAAAACTTAGGCGCTTTTGAGCAGCAGTTTCAGGAACAACGTCCATTTTTTCAGGAAAGCACCGACTTGTTTCAGAAAGGTGAATTGTTTTATTCCAGAAGAATTGGAAGACGACCATCCGGATATTACAGCGCCTATTCTCAGACAGAGGATGGCGAAGTCATTATTAAAAACCCCGATCAGGCAAAATTATTAAATGCAACAAAAGTATCAGGGCGCACTCCAAATGGATTAGGAATAGGATTACTAAATGCAATCATGGACGACACCTATGCAACAGCAAAAGATCGTTTAGGAAATGAACGCAGAATTTTGACCGAACCATTTTCAAATTACAACATTCTTGTTTTTGACCAGCAAATGAAAAATAGTTCATCTGCTTATTTGATTAATACAAATGTAAAACGAAACAACAATGGCAACAATGCAAATGTAACAGGAGGCGGATTTAATATAAACAATAAGAAGAACACCTATTTTCTTGAAGGGCGTTTAGCAGTGAGCAATATTTTTTCAAAAACCGATACAGTTAAGAACCAGTATACTGATCTGTTCGGATTTCAATATAGTTTAGTTGCAGGGAAAAGCTCGGGTTGGTTCCAATACAGCATCTACCAGTTGAGCATTAATCCCACTTTTAATATTAATGATATGGGAATTACCCGCGAAACGAATTTCAATAATCGTGGAATCAACCTTAATCTGAATCGTTTTCAGCCTTGGAGAAGTTTCTTGAATGCCAACCTTAATTTTTCATTAAATCAAAATGAAAATTTCACAACACATAAAACTAACAGCGTTTCTATGAGTCTCAATACAAATGCTACATTTAAAAATTTCTATAACATTTATTTAGGAGGTTCTTATGAACCCATTGGAGATATAGATTATTATGAATCAAGAGTTCCCGGACGAATTCTTATTCGCCCCACTAATCAAACCATGTGGACAGGTGTGAATAGCGACACTCGTAAAAGAATTAGTTTTAATTTCAACATTTATGCAGGAACAACAGGTTTGATTTCTCCAACAATAGGCTATAATCCTTATGTTGGTGTAACATTAAGTCCAAACATTAGAGTAAATGATAAATTATCTTTTAATCTATCTACAAACTACAATCAAGACGATGGTGACAGAGGCTGGGTAAATTTCGATCACAATGATAACATCATTATCGGTTTACGATTTATTAAAACGATTGAGAATGTCGTTTCTGCCCGTTACTTATTTAGAAACAATTTATCATTAAGTATTCGAGGTCGACATTACTGGACTGGCGGTCATTATACGGGATTTTACAATCTTTCTGAAGAAGGACTTTTAATTGATAATATCAGTTATGACCAGAATCATGATTTTAACTTCAATGCTTTTAATGTGGACATGGTATTTCAATGGCAGTTTGCTCCCGGTAGTTTTTTAAATTTAGTATGGAAAAATTCCATCTATAATGAAAACAATGTTGTTGTAAAAAGTTATTCTAATAATTTCACCAATACGTTAGAAGCAAATCAGTTGAATACAGTTTCCTTGAAAGTTTTATATTATTTCGATTATCTTTACCTTCGTAAAAAACGAGGTTAATTATGATTAGCGCATCCAACATTTATAAATCTTATGGTACATTAGAAGTATTAAAAGGCGTTTCCCTTGAAATAAAAAAAGGTGAAATTATCTCTATTGTTGGAGCTTCGGGTGCTGGCAAAACTACCTTATTGCATATTCTAGGAACGCTTGATAAGCCTAACAAAGGTGAATTACGTATGAATGATCAACTCATCTCTGGTTTGAGCGATAAGAAACTGGCTGACTTCCGTAATAAAAACATTGGTTTCGTATTTCAGTTTCATCATTTACTCCCCGAATTTACTGCTTTGGAAAATGTTTGTATACCAGCCTATATTGCAGGTACTTCTAAATCAGAAGCAGAAAAAAAAACAATTGAATTATTGTCGTTTTTAGGATTATCCGAACGAATGAATCACAAGCCAAGTGAATTATCAGGTGGAGAACAACAGCGTGTAGCAGTTGCAAGAGCGTTGATTAATAACCCTTCTGTTGTTTTGGCCGATGAGCCTTCAGGAAATTTAGATTCAAATACAGCTAAAGAATTGCACCAGCTGTTTTTTACATTAAGAGAAAAATTTAATCAAACATTTGTTATAGTAACTCACAATGAAGAGTTGGCAAATATGGCGGATAGGAAATTGGTGATGAAGGATGGGAATATTGTTTAATCTTACAATTTTCCAATCAACTCCTTCACTCTTCTCTCAATCTCATCTCTCACTTTATTAAACTCAGCAGGCTCCAAATGCTTTGGATCATCTAATTTCCAGTCCTCACGATGTTCCGCCATCACAAATGGACATTCGTCTCCGCAACCCATCGTAATCGCATAATCGTATTTAATCGCTGGAATTTGCTCCAGAGATTTAGAATCATGTGTGCT
This sequence comes from uncultured Chitinophaga sp., assembly GCA_964456225.1. Lineage (GTDB taxonomy): Bacteria > Bacteroidota > Bacteroidia > 2-12-FULL-35-15 > 2-12-FULL-35-15 > 2-12-FULL-35-15. The sequence continues at coordinate 5,025 of CAYWAV010000118.1, forward strand.
TAAATCATAAGCCAACTCTTTCATAGCAGCAATTGCTTTGGGATTAATTATACCTGAAGGCTTAGAACCGCAGCTGTACGCTTCCACTTTCCCTTTCCCATGTATTTTTGCAAAAGCTTCTGCCATTTGACTACGGTTGGAGTTTTCTACACAAACAAATAATATTTTCTTCATTTTTTGTAATTTTTAAAAACCAATACAGCTAACAATGCGCCCAAAAATGGACCTGTTAAAAAGATCCAAACTTCTGCCATATTTTGATTCATAACAGCTGGAGACAATGACCTAATAGGATTCATAGAGGCACCCGAATAATTTCCTCCAACAAAAATTCCAATAACAACAGCCAAACCTATTATCCAAGCAGCATACTTGTGTTCAACACTTGAAACATAAAGAATAACAAACATTAGAAAAAAAGTTAGGCCGATTTCAATTAGGAATGCAGAATAGATATTTACTGAAGGGAGTGTTTCTCCCAAGGTAGTGCTACCGCTAAAAATCAGATGAAGCAAACACGTTGCAGCAAATGCACCAATTCCTTGAGCAATTACATAAGAAGGAATCTCTTTTGTTTTCACATCTCCTTTTTGTGCCAATGCAATTGTAACAGCGGGATTCATGTGTGCTCCGCTCCATTTTCCAAATGCTAAAATCATTATAGAAACTACAGCGCCAGTAATAACAGAGATTCCTGCTAACGTCACAACTCCATCATACAGGTGATTGATAATTACGGAGCCCGTTCCAATAAAAACTAGAAAAAAGGTTCCAATAATTTCTCCTGCAATTTTTTTCATTAGCTCGCTTTTTTGAAACTACAAAACGTAAAGTTTTGTGTGGTATTGAAAGGAGTTGGGTGTGCTTCTTCAATGCATTTTATTTTTAAAAAGTGATTGGAAAATTGTTTTTCCAAATCACTTTTAGAATATTGTTTGATATTTAAGCCACTGCATTTTAATGGACCTGAATCAGAAAATGTTGCCACCATTAAGTCTCCACCCTTTGCTATGTATTTATTCGCTATTGAAAGATATGCATCTATTTCAGTGCTGTCAGCTAAAAAGTGAAATACGGCTCTGTCGTGCCAATAATCAAATTGAACAGATGCTTTAAAATCCAAAACATCAGAGACGATAAAATGTACCTGATTTCCTCTTTCTCCTAACCTGTTTTTTAATCGCGACAAAGCATGCTCAGAAATATCCAAGGCATAAATGTTTTGATATCCCATCTCAATCAAATAATCGATGAAGTAGGAGTCGCCAGAGCCAATATCAATAATATTCGCTGTTTTAGGAACTTGACTTGCTTCAAAAAATTCGATACTCGATTTAGGAATGGGCTGAAACCAACTCACTTCGTTTTGCTGTTTTTGAGAAAACACATTTTCCCAATGTTCTTTTCGATTCATGCCCTTTTGTTTTTTAGTTACAACATCCACTTGATGGACTGCAGCATGGTGATGCTTCTTCTACTTTCAATTCAGATAAATTCAATTTCTGTTTTTCTTTAGGTACACCACAATTTTCTTTAGCTAGACAATCTGTCTTTTTAGAAGTCAAAACAAAATTTGCTCCATCAAAATCCAAACCATACCTTCCAATGGTTTCAGTTTGATACTCTACTTCTATCTCGTAATCGCCCATATTTAATGCCTTTTCAGACATTTCAATAATCCCAGCTAATTTGTTTGCTGTTAAGCGATGTTCGAAATCATTTGCTTCCCACAATTGGAAATTTACTGCTTTTTCTTCTCTTATAGTTCCACCACAATCGATAAAATGCTTGGTTGTTAAACCAGCTTCTGTTATGTGAAAATGAGCTGGCACAATTTTGCCGTTTGGCTGAATAAAAGTAAGTGCATCTAATGTGCTTAAGTCTTTTTTAAAATCTGATAGTTTCATGTGTTTTATTTTAATTTTAATTTTCTACTTTGTTAAATCTTTTTTGTCACTTCGAACGGAGTCGAGAAGCGAACGGCTAGCAACATTTATTTTTCATGGATTCGAACTTCATATTAAACAGTTCTCCGAAAATATCTTTCGCTTTTTTCCAGTTTTCTTTGTCGATGCAATAACACACTCTCGGACCATCAATTTCTCCAGTTATCAATCCTGCATTTTTTAATTCCTTCAGATGCTGAGAAACGGTTGACTGTGACAAAGGCAACTGTTCTACAATATCATTACAGATACAAGATTTTTGCTTTGAAAGAAATTTAATAATCGCTATACGGGCAGGGTGCGACAATGCTTTCGCGATTTCGCTTGCTTTTATTTCATCGTTTTCAAACGCTTGTTTTTTGCTGTAAGCCATGTCTTTAAATTATATATCGCAAATATACGATTAATATAAATACAAAAACAAATTTTTTAATCTTTATTTTTTGAGACTAGAAGAATTTTTTGATTTTCTCGATGAAAGAATCTGGAGCAGGACGAGGTTTATTGGTTTTCATATCTACAAAAACTAAGGTTGTTATTCCTTCATTTAAAAGCTCACCTTTTTCATTGTATATTTCGTAATCAAAAGTGATGCGAGCTTTTGGTAATTCTTTTATAGTAGTTTTTATTAAAAGTAAATCGTCATACAAAGCAGGCTTCAAATATTTTAAACTACAAGTAAATACAGGCAACATAATTCCACTGTCTTCCATCTCCTTATAACTTGTACCTAATTGTCGGAGTGCCTCTACCCTTCCTACTTCATAAAAATGCGTATAGTTTCCATAATATACATATCCCATTTTATCTGTTTCGGAATATCTAACCCTCACTTTTGTTTCAGAAACGTACATAAATTTACATTAAATTAAACTTTATGAAGATACGTTTTTTTCAATATAAAACACATAAAATAAAAATATTTTTTTATTTTTTTTCGTGCTAATTATCCTTTAAAAATAAGTATAATTGCAAAGCTTTTAAATGAAACACAAAAGCTAAATTTCAATGAAAACATCCCTACTCCACCATATCTCCTTATTACTTGTTTGCGCGCTTCTTTCTGCATGTAGCTCAACACCCAAACTGCAAAAAGTAGAAACATCCCAAGTTGTTCTAAATTCAAATACCATTGAATCTACCGACTCGAGTTTCATAAAAACAGTTTTGCCTTACAAAACAAAAATGGATTCCATCATGAACGAAGTTTTGGGTACTTCTGAGCAAGCATTATTAAAAGGATTACCTGAAGGAACATTGGGTGATTTTGTTTCGGATGCTGTTTTAAAAAAAACGAATGATGCTTATCAACCTTCCGATAAAGTTTTGGTTGATATCTGTTTATTAAATAATGGAGGATTAAGAAGTCAGCTTCCAAAGGGTAAAATTACTTTGGGAAATGTTTTTGAATTAATGCCATTTGAAAATGAAATTGTAGTTCTGACTTTGAGTGGAGAAAAAACACAGCAGTTATTTGAATCACTTATACAGAGTAACGGAGCACCATTTTCGGGAGCAACTGTAAAAGGAAAAGGCAAAAAAATGACGGAATTAAAAATTGGCGGAAAAGAATTTGATATTACAAAAACATACAAAGTAGCAACCTCTGATTATTTAGCTGGCGGTGGCGATAAATATAGTTTCTTTTCATCACCTATTAAAGTGGATACATTAAAATATAAATTAAGAGACGCGATTGTTGATTATATAAAAGAACAAACAAAAAAGGACCTGACCATAAAAGTAGAACTCGATGGAAGAATCAAGTACGAATAGTAGAAGAGCGTTTCTAAAAAAAACTGCATTTGCCGGAGCGGGGTTTGTTGCATTCAATGTTATTCCAAATGAAGTGTTGGCAAAAACCGAGATGGTAAAAATTACCATTTTACATACCAATGATGTGCACAGTCATGTTGATCCATTTCCAGAAAATGATCCAAAATTTGCAGGCTTGGGCGGAACAGTGAGAAGGGCTGCACTCATCAAAAAAATAAGAAACGAAGAAAAAAACGTATTGCTGTTTGATGTAGGAGATATCTTTCAAGGAACACCTTATTTTAATATGTATGGTGGAGAATTAGAATTGAAATTAATGAGCATGATGCAATACGATGCATCCACAATTGGCAATCACGATTTTGACAATGGACTGGATGGATTAATAAAACAATTGCCAAATGCCAATTTTCCATTCATTACATGCAACTACGATTTCTCGGATACACCCATGGCAGGTAAAACTATCCCACATAAAATATATGTAAAGGATGGAATTAAAATTGGGGTATTTGGACTTGGAATTGAATTAGCCGGTTTGGTAGACAAACGAATGTCGGGAAATACAAAATATCTTGACCCTTTGGTGAAAGCTGCAGAGGCAACTCATTACTTAAAAAACGAT
>CAYWAV010000119.1:0-7144 GCA_964456225.1 uncultured Chitinophaga sp.
CGGAAAAGAGTTTAAGATAGGTTTTGGCCGAGAGTTCGAGCCCCAGTGCGCACCCGAATGGGGGATTTCTCTGAAAAGGGAAGTCCCCTTTCACTTTCAATTTGTAATAGAGGTACTAGGGATAGGCTATTCGCAGAAACAAGTTTATTAATACTAGGTGTTCGATAACCCTCATTTGTAGTAGTTAAACACCCAGGAAATAGTGCTTTTAAATAGCTCTGTTTATCCTCGATCGAAGCAGTGTTGTATAGATAGTTTAAATCAGTTAGGTACTCCAAATTGTCATTATATAGTTTGGATATAATTTTCTCGTCCCTGGATAATTGACTGATTGAAATTTTTAATTTATTCAATTCAAAGCTATATGAATCGTGCCACTTGGTATAAGTTTCATCGGCAATTTTATTTGATAAATATTTTTCTTCCAGTGAGTGGATCTTTTTCTGTAGGACTGAATAATCACGGTTTACTTTCTCCAGATTTCCGGATCTTTCTTTTATTGTTTCATTCAATTCAATTTCTGAAAGCGCCTTTAAAGCTTCAATGTGCTTTTCACTCAACGATAAGCCATTTAAAATTGTTGCGATATCGGAATGAACTTTTTTAGCTGAAAAATTTTTCCCTCTGCAGGTGTTACACCAATAGTAATGATAGTACTTAAGTTTTCCTTTGCACTTTGCTCCGGTGTGCGGACTGTCACAATGTTGGCATTTTAAGAAACCCCGAAGTGGAAGATTCTCATCCAACAATTTTAATGCGACAGGTTTGCTCTTTTCCTGCAGCTTGTAGAATGCACTCCAAAAAACATCTTCAGTTACGATCGGTTCATGTAATCCACGAACTGTTTTCTTTCCTTCTGCTTTGTATGCTTTCGCCTCGATCAACCCTGCATATACCTTGTTAGTTAAAATTCTTCTAAGAGCATCCTTCCCTGTGTATTTAAATCCAAGTTGTTTTGCTTTGATCATAATTATTACAGGAGAGACATCAGATAAGTATAGGTCGAATATCACTTTAATGATTTTACTTTCTTCCGGATTAACAACAATGATTGGTTTGTCTTCAGAATCTCTTTTGTTGATGTAACCGAATGGCGCTCTTCCTAAAAACCGCCCTTGTGTTTTAGCGGACCAGATGCCGAACCGAGAGCGATCGGAAATTCTTCTTCTTTCAAAATCAGCATCGACAAACATATCTGCCCGATGCTTGAAGAAGTATGGATCATGAATGTCAATGGAATAGTTCTCCATCACCGAAAGTAAAGTGATGTTCCATTTCTGTTCGAGCTTCTCTACAAATGTAAGGCCCTCGATCACGTTTCTGATCAATCGGTCGTACTTCATAATAATAAGGTAGTCAACTTTGCTTTTGGGAAGATCCAGTGCGAGGCGTTTCCAATCCGGACGATTGAAGTCTTTTGCAGAGTAACCATCATCTATATACGTGCCAATAATTTGAATGTTGTTTTTTCTAGCCCATTCTTCATTTATTAATTGTTGTCCGCTTATAGAAAAGTTAGACTGATCTTCGTTTGATTTTCTTATGTATTGAAAGGCTGTTTTCATCGGCAAGTTTTATAATTGACTGTACATAAATATTAGCCAAGTTACGAAGAAATTTCAAGTCCTCATAACTTAGCCCTTTTAAGCGTGGATCGTTTGATATCGCTGAGTGAATAACGTCCATTGCTTACAAATAATGGTATGAATTACTAAGCAACATTGTCTTCTTTTGATTTCGATTTTGGGCTAAATTTTGAAACGTTTTTTGGTTTGCTTACAACATAGACAATTGTGCACACGGATATTAAAATTATAGAACCCACAATAATTTTATTCCAATTTGTTCCATTTGCTGGAAAGTGAATTTGTTCGATTAACATGATTAAGGTTTTTTTAGTTGAAAAGAATAAATCATTGCTGCTATTAAATCTGTTGTTGTGTTATAAGTAACTGAAAATTTCTGCCCTTCTGGTGTTTCAATTGTGTCTTTTCTTCCTTGTAGTTGTGAAAGTAAATGCAATAATCTTTTATCGGAATGTAAAGCGACTTGGCCTTTAACAACTGAAACGTAAGATTGAAGTTCAGCAATGCATTTTTTAAAGTTTTCTGATTCTGTCTTGTGATTCGCATTTGAATTAAGCAGTTGTTGACTTAATTCAACCATCTGCTTTTTTAATTCAACATTTTCTTTTAATGAGTTGTCTTTGTCACCCAACAAACTTTCTTTATTTAAAAGTATGTTTTCGCTGTGCTCACTTATGGTGATACCTAGCCCATGTGCTTCTTGGCTGAGTTTGTTCTTTAATTCAGGAAATATGCGTACCCCCAGTACTATTTTCCTGCTTCCATTAATCAGGATTTCTTCCTCAATTGTTTCTGTGTTCATTTTTTTAAAATTAGTTGTTAGATTTTGATTAATTATAATGATAAAATTACCAAGACGATTGTAGGTAAGCAATCATTAATTTTCAAAATTCCGAGTGTTTCCGAGTGATACACGGTTGCGATAGCTATGAACAAAAGGATTGAACTTGTAAACTGTGGAAATAAAACTACTCGGGATTCCGAGTGGTTAAGTGTTAAAGGAGTGAGATAATAGCTTTTAGCTTGTCTTCAGAAGTTTTTTTTCCATTTGATTTGCTTAATTGCTCCACGGATAGGTCTTTGCCGTCTTTGATAAATACTTTAATGGTTGTCTCCCATTTGAATTTAATCTTTTTAATCTTCTTTTGATCACCCATTAGCAATGATATGAATAGATTTAATTCAATGTTCGAGCCTGTCCAATTAACTCTGTTGTTAGGTCTTATTGTTTTCTCTGAAAAAATGTTTTTAAAAGCGTCAAGTTCTGTGTTCGCTGAAATAAATTTGCTCAGTTTTAATTCTTTAAAAAAAACAGCAAATTTTTTCGACTGAGTGATAAAATATTTTTTGTCTTCTTCCAAGCCTGTTAAGGTGAATGAAGGGGAAACCTCTTTAGAAGCACTTCCTTCACTTAGAGTAGAATCCAATTTTTGAGCATGTTTACGATAAGATGTACGTTGACTAGCTTCTTGCATATCTTTTTTCTTTTCAACCCAATCTGCAATTTTTGCCAGCCTTTCATTGTTCGAGTAAGGGCTGTTTTTTAAAACAAATCTATATGCAACGGATTCTGCAAAAAGAATAAAACTTCCTTTTCGTTTCCATCCTTTCAGATGGTAGTTTAGAATTAAATTTATTTTATTTACATCCGAAACGATTAATGCGCAACCTAAATATGCCTCAAAATTATATATATCACTTTCAACAATTATCGGATATTGCATATCCAAAACTTTTGCGACTGACATTTGTTTTTTTGTACAATAAAATCGAATTGGATGCAGAGCATTCCCTATATGCCTTTCTTTTATTTCTTCATTTGCATTGTTTGATTCTAGCAATAATTTTATTTTGAAATATGTTTCAACTATATCCACATCATATTCATTTTTGATTGTTGGTGGAAACTTTTCTTCTGATGTAATTAGTTGTAATATGGTTGCTATTTTAGCGATAGATTTCTTCTTCTTGATGAGTTTATTAAATTCGAAAAAAAATAATTTTAAATATTTTAAAGAACAATATTTTGGATAGGTAGTACTTGTTATTTTTTTTGGAAATTTGTTTTTCAGCCAATCTATAAATTCGGTTTCGCAAAAAATCATGTTTGCTTCTTGAAGAGAAGAAATATTTTTTTTATTTGTAAAAAGCGTTTCGTAGATAGGAATAAAATACTCACTTACCATTGCCGATTTTTAAATAATGAATACGAATTTACCAAATTATAGTTAGATTAAACGATTCCCCTTAAAGTCGAAATGGAACATTCATTAGAAGCTAAAATGAATTTTGAATGGTTTAATCTGTTGGAGGTGTAAACCATAGTTTGCCCACGTTAATTGTGGTTAACCATTGTTAACAGAGGTTGTTGGAGGTTAATGGGGGTAAATATTCGTTAACAATTGGCAAGAATTCTAAAACTCAACAGAGGATTTGTGAACACCACAGGGTAAAAATTAAAAGGATATAAAACACAAAACCAGTAAAGACGAAACGTTACTGGTTTTTAAAATCACGGATAGGAGTTAAAGACCCTGAAAATGTTGATGCTGTTGGTTTAGAGCAGCTTTGGCCAAATAGCAGTTTTTGAGTGAGAAAAGACCTCAAAACTAGCAGGATAGGTGTTTTGAGCGATTGTAGCCCTATGTGATAAGTTTTGCAAAGCTCCTTTAAATCTATGCTGTGGCTGTTTTTAAAGAGTTTGGCATGCTTTAAACACCAAGTTTGATAGAATTAATTGGGTTTTACCCCACAGTGGAAATTCCGCGCACCCAGACCCCACTTGATCGCTAAAAATTGACCCCTTGCGTTTTCCTTTTCACCCCTCTTAAAAATGCTACAAATAATGGCTTTCAACCTAAAATCATCCAAAATTTTGAGGGGTCTGGATATTCCGAAAAGAAGGGGTCTGAGTGAGCGAAATTTCCAGGTTTGTTTCCACAATTTATTTGCTGGTTAAATAAAATTCACCTTTAGAAAAAAATATTTCTTCTAAAGGTGAATAGAAGCCACTAAAAAATTACATCTAGAACTCCGATAATATTTGACCCTTGAACAATTACTGTTGTCCAATAATGAACATTGTTTTTAACTGTGTGAGCAATCCAGTTTTCTGAATTTCCACCAACTGGGTTCAATGTTATTACTTGGTAACCGTTAGCTACTAAATACTGGTTGACCTGTTTGTATGAAACAGCAGCATGTGCCTCATTTATAATATTTACTCCAGTTGATGTTAACCCCACTGAAATTCCTGAAAAAAAGGTCATTATTAATAGCCCTTTTAGTAATGTGTTTTTTAAATTTTTCATTTTTTTAGTTTTATTTGTTTAAGCAAAGGAAAATTGTTTAGGAATGAATCCAATGGACACTTTTGCTTGTTTGTGACATTTTTCATAAATTGCGCTTAAACTACACCCATGCAAGAGCTATTTTCACTCATTAATGGATTTCATCCCGAAGAATTGAAGATTATAAAGTCTTCGTTTAGAAAAATAAATGTGGATGCTGACAGTTTGCTTATTGAAGAGCTTTTTATTGCAATTACGACTTCAAATGGAAAGATTTTATCGGATAAAGAGCTATCATTTGTAATATATAAAGTTGAGAAATTAGCTGCCATAGCTAAATTAAAATCCAGATTGTTTCATTTCATCCTTGAAATTTTATGTTCTGATGCCGTTTTATCTAAAGAGATACTCTTTGATAATTCAGATAGGCAGATTATTCGAATTAGAAAAAAAATGATACAATTTCGGGTACTTTTCAGGAAAAAGAGGCAGGTTGATGCGTCTATATTGTATCATTTGCTCAGCGAAATAATAAAAGAAGCGAAGGAGAATGAACAGTATGATGTTTTAATCGAATGTTTAAATTTTAAGAAAGCAATGCTGCTTATTCTAAATGGGTTTTCTGAAATTAAACAAATTGAAAAGCAGATAGATTTATACAACTATACGCATAATGCTACTATAAAAACTAGCAACTATTACATAGAACTGATTGCTAACCAAGATTTATTACCTTTTACCAAATTTAATAAATCAGAAAAGGGGTTGCTTGATACTATTAATGAAATAAAAGAATATGTAAAATATACTGGTTCTAATGCTATAAAATACATTTATAAATTATTTCAACTAAATGAATTACAGAAGCATGGTAAGCATTTAGAATGTTTAGATTTATGCTTAGATATTCTCAATCTTTTAAAGTCAAATAAACATTTGAATAGAAATGAAAGGGTAGGCACTGTTTATGGGAACATTAGTATTTGCAATACTTATCGAAAGAATTTTGATGATTCTATTGCTGATGCCAAAAAAGCACAGGAGTATTTTGATCCCACAGGTTTTAATTTTATGATATTGAAAGAGCAAGAGTTTTGTGCTTGTTTTTATGGAAGGTCATACAATAGAGCTAATGCGATAATTTCAGAGTTGCTTAAATATCCGATCATAAATAAAGGAGAATTTCGACATGATAAATATTTGTTTTTTGAAGCTTTAACGTGTTTTAAATTAGGAAATCAGAAAAGTGCTTTAACGATATGCAATCAGGCTCTAGAAATCACTAAGGATAAAAGTAGATGGGATTTAGGTATTCGTTATTTACGATTGATGTGCATGATCGAACTTTTGCAATACGACCAGGCTTATGATGCAATTGATGCACTTCGAAAGACGATGAAAAGAAATGTTAAAGATTCTTTTTTACTCAGAGATGAACTTGTTTATCGTGCTTTTAATGAATTTGCTTCTACCGGCTTCTCAGATATTCCTACAAATAAATTAATCGAAATTATTGATGACCTTTCATCATCAGATTCCGTGAACGCATGGAATTATTATACCCATGAATTAATTCCAATTCACAAATGGATTAATTCACAAATAAAAACTCAAATAAAAGTTAAAGTCTCTAAAGTAGTTTAAGCGATAGGCTATTCAGCTTTTATCCCAGGTTTTTCTTCAGTGTCCCCTTTTAAAAATTTCTTTTTTTAAAAAGCGAACAACGTTTTGGTTGTGATTAAATTGTATTTTAGAAATAAAAAAAGCACAATTTGTTTTTTTCGCATAAATAAATAGCATAACCTGCTGATAATCTATTGATTGATTTTCAGAAGCTCCATTCTACGCTGTCTGTTTTATAAAAAACTGTCCTTGTTTTAGCACTTGTATTTGAACTTAATTTACAGAATCGAAAATCGAGGAGTATTTTATTCACAAGTAATTTTATGAAATAGGTAATGGCATTAGTTTCTAGAAATATTCTCAAAGCATTTTTTATTCCAGGCGCCAAGCCAACTTCAGCACAGTTCAATACGCTGATAGATTCTACAGTAAATTATCTTGATGATAGATATTTACTTGGATTAAAAAATTATGATTCAGCACTAATTTATGTACTTGGCGATACCGTTATTTATAATCAAATAATTTATCAAGCAAAAGCAACTACTATTGTTGGTGCTTTCGATATTAGTAAATGGAATAAAATTGCAGGAAGTACACCTGGCTCCGTAAACTACAAGGGTGCTTGGAACGCAAGTACAAATA
>CAYWAV010000119.1:7244-9262 GCA_964456225.1 uncultured Chitinophaga sp.
GGAAGTACACCTGGCTCCGTAAACTACAAGGGTGCTTGGAACGCAAGTACAAATACTCCAAATTTAAATACGGTTACTAAAGCTATAGGTGATTATTATGTTGTAAGTATAGCGGGGAATACATCTTTGAACAGCCCTCCCAATGTTATTAATGATTGGGAAATTGGAGATTGGGCAATATTCGATGGCACGTTATGGGGGAAAATTGATAACTCTGATGCTGTTACAGATGCAGCAAATGTTGCGGGTATTGGCGCAGGTATTTATCAAGGAAAAAACAATACTGTTCTTCAATTTAAAAAGTTAACAAATGTAGATGGATCATTAGATGTAACAGATGGAGCAAATATAGTTGATTTAGGAATTAATTTTGATGATGCTGGCGTTTCTGCTAGTAGAGCATGGTCAGCATTTAAGATAGATGCAGAACTTGCTACAAAGGAACCACTACTTGGATATACTGCCGAAGATGTAGCAAATAAGGTAAATGCTTTATCGGGAACATCTACTAACGTTCAGTACCCAAGCGCAAAATTGGTGTTTGACCAATTGGCTTTTAAGCAAAATAATTTAGGATATACCCCAGAAAATGTAGCAAACAAAGTCATTACTCTTGCTGGGGCAACCGATACACAATACCCAAGTGCTAAACTTATTTTGGATCAATTAGCATTAAAACAAAATAGTTTGGGATATACTGCAGAAAATGTAGCTAATAAAGTTATTTCAATTTCTGGCGCATCAACTAATACTGAATATCCAACTGCAAAATTGACATTCGATCAATTAGCACTAAAAGAGAATTTATCTAATAAAGTAACAGCATTTCAGGTAACTCCAGATAACACACATTATCCGAGCGAAAAATTAGTTGCCGATAAATTTGCAACACTTAGTAATGTTCAAAATACTAAAGTAAATCTTTCAGCTACCATAGACCCCACTGTTTCTAACGATAGTAGTCAAGGATATTCACTGGGATCTTCTTGGATAAATACGATTCTTAAAAAGGAATTTGTATGTGTTGATGCTACAGCAGGAGCGGCAGTTTGGAAAGAAACGACAAATTTTACTCCGTCTGTTTTTGGGAATAATTATGTTGCTATTGAATCAACGATTTCTTCTACCACATCTAATATAGGTTTTCAACCTTGTCAAACTGGATCTCCTGTAATTACAATGGCTCTTAATACAGGATCTGTACCTAGTGGTACATATCGTATTCAATGGTCTTGTTTGGTCACAAATAATCAGAAACTTGGAGAATTTAGACTTGTCGACAATACCGTTCCTGCAAGCCCTGTTCAAGTTGGTCAGTCGCTAATATTTCAAGCATCAGACAATACAGAAAAAATTTCTCTCGCGGGGATTGCTAACATAAATTTTTCAGGTAATAGACAATATATATTGCAATTCAGATCTGTTAACAATAATGGTGGTAATACTCAAACAATGCAGATAGGCTCCAAAATTGAATTTTGGAGAGTAAGTTAAATAAAACATAAGATGAAATTAGGAGCATACAAAATTAACAACATTGCTATTTCCGAAATGGGGACATACAATATTGCAGATCTTAATGGTAATTCGCCTTATCAGGTGGCCAACAGCCTTTCTGCTGGTTATGAGGATATAACCAGTATTGAAAATTTTGATCTTCATGGTAGTGGATTGATTGGTTCCGCAATAGGTTTTAAAGACTGGAAATGTTTACAGCGAGAAATCAAATTATTAATTCTTGCAAAAGTTGATAATGATATTGATGCTAACTGGAATGACTTAAATGCAAATGAAAAATTAATTGCGTGCAATTATATGCTGAGTAAAGTTCCAGTAGCGAAATTTGCTGCAACAGTTCCCAATGCGGAAGATCGTACAAAGATTGCTATTGAATTCGATTTTAATAATCGTAAAGCAAGAGGTAGTTCAGCAAATCTTACCGGAAGAATTCAGATTATGCGAATTTATCTTTTTGGAAAATTAGGCGCAACCAATGCCTTGGAAGTTTTTTATGATGT
>CAYWAV010000120.1:0-9159 GCA_964456225.1 uncultured Chitinophaga sp.
CATCTTGCCCGCCACAGATAACCATAAATCTGTTCAGGATATTTCTCCTGATATGTCATTCTTAGAAATGTTTGACGTTTTAAACGAACAACTAATTACCAAAGGTGAAGAGCCAATTGCATTTGATCACGATTGCCGCGAAGGTATTTGTGGAATGTGCAGCATGTTCATCAATGGCCGTCCACACGGTCCAAAACGTGGAGTTACCACTTGTCAATTGCACATGCGCTCTTTTAAAAATGGCGATACAATTGTTGTTGAACCATGGAGAGCAGCGGCTTTTCCGGTGATAAAAGATTTAACTGTAGACCGTTCTGCATTTGACAGAATTATTTCCAAAGGCGGATTTATTTCTGTGAATACAGGAAATGCACAGGACGCAAACAATATTCCTATTCCAAAACCGGATGCCGATGCAGCATTTGAAGCAGCAGCTTGTATTGGCTGTGGCGCTTGCGTTGCAACTTGTAAAAACTCATCTGCTATGTTATTTGTTTCTGCAAAAATTTCTCAGTTAGCTTTATTGCCTCAAGGAAAAGTAGAAGCTGTTGCTCGCGTAAAAAGTATGGTTGCACAAATGGATGCAGAAGGTTTTGGGAATTGTACTAATACAGGCGCTTGCGAAATTGAATGCCCTAAAGACATTTCTTTAGAAAATATTGCTCGCATGAATCGTGAATATTTTGTTGCGAATTTGAAATCATAAGTACATTTTATTCTTTTTCAGAAAACCAATTCTTCAATGAAGAATTGGTTTTTTAATTTATATTTACAATTATGAAAAATGCAATTCCTGTATTTCTATTCATTCTTCTCTTTGCATTCAGCGCCTGCAAGACAGCTACAAGAGAAAAATACGAAACGGCTGTACCTATTGAATACACTGTCGCTTCCCGATCACCGCTCTTCAATAAAAATCTCACAAAATTCAAACTCGAAACCTATCACAACTCTTTGATCGTTTTACTGAACCTCGTAGAAATGAAGAACATTGCTTTTCCCATTGCAAAGGAATACGGAGATACCCTTTTCGAAACGGCATTTCATTTCGATTTTTACAAGGACGGAAAAATTATTCACACCGACTATAAAAAAAATCTAATGAGTTTGCGCTGGAGAACAGACAGTTCTGCAATAGCGAACAATCTTAGTTTTATAAGTGATACCATTTCTATGAACACCGCTAACCAACTGATCTATGAAATACCTTTCCATGCTTTTCACAATTTAAAACAAGGAAAACATCTTCTTGAACTAAGGATGTGGCAAGATACATTTAAAGGAGTGAGCACCCTAAAAAAGGCTGGCAGCAACTCACCGGAAACGGTATCGAACTATGCAGTAAAATCATTGTTTGATGCAACTGTGAAATTTGAAGTAGTGCTTCCTCCGATATATAAAAGCAAAGTCTACGGATTTGGATTGCAGCTGAGGAATGATTCCACATTTTCTCCAACGGGAATGGACAACACCCTCTGGAATAGCAGTTATCCTGATATTTACTGGACGCTTTATTATCCTGCAAACAAACCATACGCACAAACTCATTATCAAAAATCAACAGACGCATACACTGATTCTGATACATTTGACTTGTATCATTATTATGCTAACGACAGTCTGGGTATTGGAGCATTCGATCACGATGATCTTTCTACAGATGACGGATTGGGTTACTGGACAGGTTCTATGGACCATTTAAGAAGAGAACCAAAAAGCAGGATCAAGTTCGGTTTTGTGAAGTGGTTTGATATTAAAGTGGGGAAAGCAGAAATAGTAAATTGATAGCATACACTTCTACTCCGCTCAGTGTGACGCGTCAGACTGAGCGGAGTAGAAGGCAAGAAACAAATCGAAGGCTATTTTTTCTCTACAGGAAATCCTTTTTGTAACCACTCGGATAATCCTTTTTCAAGAGTATATACTCTTTTGAAACCATTTTTCTCCATATATGCAGCAGCTTCTGAGCTTCTTCCACCACCTGCACAATAGATGTAATAGGTTTTATTTTTATCTAATTTATCCACTTTTTGCTCAGCATCTTTTGCTAAATAATCAAGTTGAATCGCTCCTTTGATGTAACCTTTCTTCTCTAATTCTTCTGTGGTTCTCAAATCGATAATGGTTCCACCTTTGTCGTTTGCTATAATTGCTTTAAATCTTTCAGAAGAAAGATTTGTAACAACCGTATTTTTTGTTTGAGCAATAGCGATGCTTACAGAAAGTACGGCAATGAATAATAAGATTACTTTTTTCATGTTTTTGTTTTTTTAATAAATTAATTTAAATTTCTCCAACCTCCAGCATTGTATGCTTCAACTCCTTTTTGTTTTAGTTGATTTGTTGCCTGAGCACTTCTCATACCTGAGGCACAACAAAGTACGATTGGTTTTTGATATGCTTTTATTTTATCAATATTTGCGCCAATTTGATCTAAAGGAATATTTATTGAACCTTTAATATTCCCTCCTGAAAATTCGGAAGGCGATCTAACGTCAATAATTTTTGCGCCTTTTTCTAAGGCATTTTTAATTTCTTCTTTCCCTGATGATAGTCCTAATAATTTTTTTAAAAAGCTCATATCGTTTTTATTAAACTACTTCTGGCAAAACAAGTTTTATGCCAGTTGCTTTTATTTTTCCCATTCCACCTAACACATTCGTAATTTTATTAAAACCTTTTTGCTTCATAATGGACGCTGCCATCATCGATCGGTAGCCGCCAGCGCAATGAATAGTATAATGGGTGTTTTTATCCAATGAATCTAATTTACTTTGTAATTCCGACAAACAAATGTGGTTTGCATTTTCTATCATTCCGCTTTCTACTTCTCCTGGTTTTCTGACATCTAACACATTTGTGTCACCATTTAAATTTGCAACAAAAGTTTCTGCAGAAACACTTTCAATCGTTTCCATTTTCTTTCCTTCATTTTTCCAAGATGCCATTCCACCATTCAAATAACCCTTCACATTTTCATAACCCACTCGTGCTAAACGCAAAACAGCTTCTGCTTCTTTGCCTTCATCTGCAACTAAAATTAATGTTGCATTAGGATCTATTAATGCTCCTACCCATGGCGCATACTGTCCGTTTAATCCAATATTAATAGCATTGGGAACAAATCCTTTTTCAAAATCATCGGGTGAGCGGACATCTAAAACCAATGCTCCTTTAGAAATTTCTGTTTCAACTTCTTCAACAGAAAGTGCTTTTGTGTTTTTTTGTAAAACATCATCTATACTCGAATACCCATCTTTATTTAATTTAGCATCCCAAGCAAAATAATTGGGTGCGGCAGACAATCCTTCTGTAACTGCCATTACAAATTCGTGTTTGCTCATTGGTTGCAAAGCATAATTCATTTGCTTTTGAGTTCCAATAGTTGAAAAAGTTTCTTTACCAATATTTTTTCCGCAAGAGGAACCCGCTCCGTGAGCAGGATATACAATTACATCATCGGCAAGTGGTTTGATTTTTGAATTTAGCGAATCGTACATCATTCCCGCTAAATCATCTATTGTCAAATCACTTTTGATTGCTAAGTCGGGGCGACCAACATCTCCTACAAAAAGTGTATCTCCTGTGAACACAGCATGATTTTTTCCGTTTTCATCTATCAATAAATAACAAGATGATTCCAATGTGTGTCCGGGAGTATGTAATACTTTTAATTTTATTTTTCCAATTGAAAATACTTCTTCATCTTTTGCAACAATCACATCGTAACCTGTTTTTGCAGTTGGTCCGAATACAATGGCTGAATTTGTTTTTCGTGCTAAGTCGATATGACCTGAAACAAAATCGGCATGAAAATGTGTTTCAAAAACATATTTAATTTTTGCGTTACGCTTATTTGCTAATTCGATATATGGTTCGGTTTCACGTAGAGGATCGATAATTACTGCTTCACCATCCGATTCGATGTAATAGGCTGCTTCGGCTAAACATCCGGTATAAAGTTGTTCGATGTACATATTTTTTTGTTTTTTACCCCTAAGGGGCTCCTATGGAGTAAAGGTATTAAATAATTAATGTGTGCCCATGACACACATCATAAAAAGAGTTCTTTGCTAATAATATAAATGCCCATTATTAATATAAACCAACCGAATCCGGGTTTTAATTTTGATCCGCTAATATATTTTGAAAGGTAGCTCCCGAAAATTATCCCAAAAATGGCGAAACCTGAAAAAATAAGAATGAATTTCCAATGAAACTCATGTGTCCCAAAATCACTTAAAAAACCGATGGATGAATTTAATGCAATAATTGCTAATGAAGTTCCTACTGCTTTTTTCATTGGCAATTTAGCTAATACAACCAAAGCCGGAATAATTAAAAATCCTCCACCTGCTCCCACTAAGCCCACCAATGTTCCAACTAAAATTCCTTGCTGAAAAATTAAAAAATAACGGTATTGCTCATTATTGTGTTTATGTAAATCGATGCGGACAGATGATGGTTTTCGAATCATTGTATAAGACGCAACAATCATCAAAATTGCCAACAGTATCATCAATGCCGCACTCTTTGTGATTTCAAGAGTTCCGAAAGAAAACAAATGTTCCGGAATTCGATGCAGCAAATATTTTCTGGTAAAAAAAACACTCAACACCGATGGTATTCCAAATACCAGCATCGTTCTTAAACAAATCAAATTATTTTTCATATAGCGTAAACCACCAATAAAAGCAGATACACCAACTATAAATAAAGAATAGGAAGTAGCATGCACCGGTTCGATACCGATAAAATAAACTAATACAGGAATAGTAAGAATTGAACCTCCCGCACCAATCAACCCCAATAAAATACCTATTACAATTGCAGCAAAATAACCTAAATACTCCATTCAACTAAAGTGAGAATTTTTGGCAAAATTACCCTCAATTTTCAGCTAATACTTATTAACTCTTTTCCACTATTAGTAATTGATAGTACGAATTACGAATAAATACGAATTTTACGAATCTGTGTGTAAAAGAGTTCGGAGTTAGGAGAGCTAAGTTAGTAGACGTTTAAAACGATATAGATTCTAAACATGAAACTAGTGAAGCGTGCTTTTATAAGGCTTATTACTTATAAATTGCTACCTATAGGGTAATAAAAAACGCCTCGATACGTTAGTATCGGGGCGTTGTATTTTGCATAAAATTCTTATTCAAAGGCGGCTATTCCAGTTACATCCATTCCTGTAATCAATAAATGGATATCGTGTGTTCCTTCATAAGTGATAACTGACTCAAGGTTCATCATGTGACGCATAATAGGATATTCGCCTGTAATTCCCATTCCACCATGGATTTGACGAGCTTCGCGTGCAATTTGCAATGCCATATTTACATTATTACGCTTGCTCATCGAGATTTGAGCAGGTGTTGCACGATTTTCATTTTTTAGAACACCTAATCTCCAAGTTAACAATTGGGCTTTCGTAATCTCAGTAATCATTTCAGCCAATTTTTTTTGAGTCAATTGAAAACCAGCGATTGGTCTGCCAAACTGGATGCGTTCTTTTGAATAACGCAAAGCCGAATCGTAACAATCCATTGCTGCTCCGATTGCACCCCAGGCTATTCCGTAACGTGCTGAATTTAAGCAACCTAATGGTCCTTTTAAGCCTTTTATTGTTGGAAAAATATTCTCTTTAGGGACTTTTACATTGGCAAAAACCAATTCGCCTGTTGCACTCGCACGCAAACTCCATTTCCCATGTGTTTCTGGAGTTGTAAAGCCTTCCATTCCTCTTTCCACAACCATTCCACGAATATCGCCTGCTTCATCTTTTGCCCAAACCACTGCTATATCAGCAAATGGAGAGTTGGAAATCCACATTTTTGCTCCATTCAATAAATAATGGTCGCCTTTGTCTTTAATATTAGTAATCATTCCCATTGGATTTGAGCCATGATCCGGCTCCGTAAGACCAAAACAGCCCATCATTTCTCCTGTTGCCAACTTAGGCAAGTATTTCATTTTTTGCTCTTCTGTTCCATATGTATAGATTGGATACATCACCAATGAGCTTTGTACCGATGCTGTGGAGCGTAAACCACTGTCGCCACGCTCTAATTCCTGCATAATCAATCCATAAGAAATTTGATCCAAGCCTGCACCACCATATTTTGTGGGGATATACGGGCCAAATGCTCCTACTTCCGCCAATCCTTTAATCCATTGTTTTGGAAATTTTGCATTTTGACATGCTTCTTCCACAATGGGTGAAACCTCTTTCTTCACCCACGCACGCGCTGTTTCACGAATTAATTTATGTTCATCCGTAAGTAACTCATCCATCAAATAATAATCGTGAGCTTCAAATCTATCTGTTGCCATTGTAATTAATTTTAATTTTTTTTGCGAAACAAAAGTAAGTAAATAAATTATATAAAAAAGGAGTAAATCTCATAGTCTCCAACTCTCCATTCCGATTGATGTGTAGGATAAGAATCCGGATTTTTAAAAATTTTTATGTTTAAGGATTATGAGATTTTCTGTGTCAGTTTGTAATTATTATTTATGTCAAATCATAAATAATCATAATCACATAAAGCGATAATCCCGATAGCTATCGGGACATTTTTATCATAAAAGATCTGCGATAATCTGCGTTTCTATTGGATCTTCATCGTAACCAGAAGGCCAATATCAAAATGCAACATCTTTCCATTATATCCGTTAGAACAGATACATTGTTGAAAACGTTTGTTAAAAAATTTGCAAATACCATGTTATAAAGGTACTTTAGAAAAGTATTTTTATAGAAAATAAATCTTTCGCATTTTGAAAAGACTAAAAAGCATCTCTTCTCTTCTTTCTAAAGCACTATTAATAAGTGTTTTATTCATCTGCATTTCTGCGAAAGCACAAAAGGGAATTAGCAGCGTTCCTGTTGTTGAAAAATATGTGATTGGTTATAATGATGTGACCAAAATGAAATTCATGAACGATTCATTATTATATGTTGAAGGATGGCACAATTTACCTCAACCGCAATTCTGGCAACAAATTATGAATCTTCCTCCAGACTCCGCAATGATAAGTGTTGCTGGAAATAGAAAAATGCTTGCGAAAGTTTCTACAAAAGAATGGAACAAACAAACCGACATTCAAAAAACTATATACAGAGATAGTCTTCGCAAAGCAAATAACATTGCTGATAGTATTAGCATTTTAGTAACGATTGGAAAAAAAGATTTTTATGAATTTAAAAAAGTAATGCCAACCATTAATCGTTCAATTGATGTGTTTAAACAAAATGGTGTTGATCCTTGGTATGCTCAAGCAATTTTGTTGATTGAAAGTCCAGGCAAAATGAATACAAAATCTACAGTTGGAGCAAATGGTCCTTTTCAATTAATGAAATCAGTAGCTCGCAATCAGGGATTAATAGTAAACAAAACCACTGACGAACGAACAAATATAGAGCGCTCTGCATATGGCGCATCCCGTTTATTGAGCAGAATCTGCATTCCATACACCAAAGCAATGTTGGACAGCGCACACGTTACTTATAACGAAACTGATTTGTGGTTCCGACTTTTAGTATTACATTCTTACCATGCAGGTGCTGGAAATGTTGCTGGAGTTATCAAAAAAATAAATCCAACCGAAGGTGGAATGCAATTGATACAAACTGTTTGGCAGACTTCTTACGGTGGATTTAAAAATGCATCACAAAATTATTCTCAATTAGCACTGGCTGCATTTTGTAATTTCGATTTGATGATTATGCAAAATAAAGATTCGGTGTATTTAATTGATGGAGATAGAATGTACAATTCGTATATGGCTTGTAAATGTTTGCCATCCGGACAAACTGGTCTGCCCGATCAATGCAGCTATCTAGGAAATTGCATCAGTAAATACGAAAATGATTTTATAGATGGAGTAATTCCTTTCGATTATTTTATTACAAAAGTAAAAGCAGTCGAAACAGAATTAAGTGGATTAACTCCTTATAAATATCCATCTTCCGATGAGCATATCAACGATATCGGATTCAAATTATTAAAAGCACGCAAAACGGAAGAAGCACATAAATTATTTAAACATACCGAATTACAATATCCTGACTCATGGGCTGTTTACCATGGATTGGGCGAAACTTACCGACAAATGGGACAAAAAGAACTGGCATTGACCAACTACAAAAAGTCTTTAAAACTCAATCCCGATAACGAGGACAGCCAACGTGCTATGGCCAAACTAATGGCTAAACCAGTCAAAAAATAAGTCCTCTTTCTTAAGCATTTTTTTCGTAAATTAGCAATCCTTTTTCGAGGGAGATTCCGCGCTGCAACATTAAAAAATTTGCACGCAGATTTCGCGGATTTTCGCAGATAAAAAAAGGAAAAAGAAAAAATATTTATTAAAAAAACTGGAGTATATTTTTCTCCGGATTTGACAGACTAACGCAAAGAAAAAAGCCTGCCTACCGTCAGGCAGGTCTGCGAGAATCTGCGAAATCTACGAGCAAAAACTCGAAGGAAAAACCACCATTGATACACAAAGAAGACATAGATAAAATTTTTGAAGCTGCTCGTGTGGAGGAAGTGGTTGCGGATTATGTTTCGTTAAAAAAACGCGGAGCAAATTTAATCGGGTGCTGTCCATTTCACAATGAAAAAACGCCTTCCTTTTATGTTTCTCCTGCAAAAGGTATTTACAAATGTTTTGGTTGCGGGAAAGGCGGACATGCTATCAACTTTATAATGGAGCATGATAAACTAACTTATCCTGATGCACTTCGTTATCTAGCTAAAAAATACAACATCGAAATTGTTGAAGAGGAACAAACTCCTGAACAAATTCAGCACAATAACGACAGAGAAAGTTTATTAGTCGTTTCTTCTTTTGCACAAAAACATTTTTCAGAAAATTTATATAATACCGATGAGGGAAAATCCATCGGTCTAGGATACTTTAAAGAACGCGGATTGCGGGAAGACATCATTCAAAAATTTCAATTGGGTTACAGCATCAATCAAAGAAATGCGTTTACAGAAATTGCTGTTGCAACTGGATACAAGATGGAATATCTTGTAAAATCAGGATTAACGATTGAATACAAAAACGAGGCTGAAATAAATTCGGAAAGCGGAGAAATTATTAAACCCGCTGAAACAAAACATGCAGATCGTTTTTGGGGAAGAG
>CAYWAV010000121.1:0-1698 GCA_964456225.1 uncultured Chitinophaga sp.
ATTTCTTCATTACACAAGTTACCAATGCTTCCTTCATGTGTATGCTTCAATTCAAATTCAGGGTTAAAGTCATCCTTCTCAATTGCTTTTCCTACATTTTTATAAGCATCCCGAAAAGGGATTCCGTTTAATACTTGAGCATTTACAGCCTCTACACTAAACAAATACTTATACTTTTCATTTTTTAGAATATCATCCTTTACATGAATCTGCTCCAACATAAATTTTGTCATTGATATACAATCTTTCAGTTCCTTTATCGCAGGAAACAAGCTTTCTTTTGTCAATTGCATGTCCCGATGATAACCCGATGGCAAATTATTGCTAAGCAATGTCAACTCATTTGGCAAGGCTTGAATTTTATTACATTTCCCGCGAATCAATTCAAATACATCCGGATTTTTTTTATGAGGCATGATACTGCTTCCTGTTGTTAAATGATCAGGGAAAGAAATAAAACCAAAATTTTGGTTCATATACAAACAAACATCATAAGCCAGTTTTGAAAGTGTCGAAGCCACAGAACTCATTGCCATGGATACAACCTTTTCAGACTTTCCTCTTGTCATTTGTGCATAAACCACATTATAGTTCATTGTTTCAAAACCAAGTAAATCTGTTGTCATTTCACGGTTTAATGGAAACGAAGAGCCATAACCGGCTCCGGAACCTAACGGATTTTTATTAACCACATTATACGCTGCAACCAACAATTCCATGTCATCCACCAAACTTTCTGCATAAGCACCAAACCACAATCCAAATGAAGATGGCATCGCTAGTTGAAAATGTGTGTAGCCAGGTAATAATTTTTCTTTGTGCTCTTCGCTTAACTTTATCAATAAATCAAAAAGAGCAGAAGTCGATTTTGTTATTTCCTTTAATTCATATTTGAGATACAACTTAATATCTACCAACACTTGATCGTTTCTCGAACGTCCACTGTGAATCTTTTTGCCACACTCACCTATTCGCTCCGTAAGCATCAACTCAATTTGCGAATGAATATCTTCCACTCCTTCATCCATTTTAAAGTTTCCTACCTTTATTTCCATCAGAATATTTTTCAATTCAGAATGAATTAACACAAGTTCCGAATTAGTCAGCAAGCCAATCGATTCAAGCATTTCTGTATGAGCAATGGAACCAATTACATCAAATTCTGCCAAAACCAAATCCAAGTGATTGTCGCTTCCAACTGTAAATTTTTCAATCAATTCCGAGATTTCACTATTTTCTTTTTGCCAAAGTTTCATCTTAATTCGTGTTTATAATATTAAAAAGTGTTTTTCAATACCTGCTCCTTATTCAAGTAGAGGGCTAGGCTGAGGTTATTTTGTTAAGCATTTTTATATACAATTCTATTCCTTCCTTTATTTCAGCTACATACACAAATTCATCTGCTGTATGTGAACGAGCTGAATCTCCTGGTCCCATTTTTAAGCTAGGAAAATTCATCAATGCCTGATCAGAAGATGTTGGTGAACCGTATGTTTTTCTACCCAATTCAATTCCTGCTTTTACAACAGGATGTTCACTGCTAATCGAAGAAGAATTTAATCGCATTGAACGCGCTTCTACTTTACAATCTACATTTTCTTTTATAATTTTCAAAACTTCTTCATTTGAATATACATCTGTTGTGCGCACATCTACCACAAACTCACAAACATCAGGAACAACATTGTGTTGTGCCCC
>CAYWAV010000121.1:1798-9092 GCA_964456225.1 uncultured Chitinophaga sp.
CAATGCCTTTCGAGCGCAAGAATATCTCAATCAAATTCGCTGTCTTATCTTCTTCCTTACTGAAAGAGGAAACCGCAATCAACTGTTTTAATAATGTGATAGCTTCTTTTGATAAAAGCTCCAATTCTTTTATATCAAGCAATAAGTGTTGTTCCAATGTGTTCATCTTTTTGAATTTTATTTAGTAGATCTGTCGCTTGTAAAATAACAACCGATTGCGCTCCATTTTGTATAGCCGCAAATGCATTGTCTAGTTTTGGAATCATTCCTTTTGACACAATTCCATCTTGAAGCAATTGTTTGTATTTCGTTTTTGTAATTTCCTGAATCACCGAATTACTATCTTCTGAATTCATTAAAACCCCTTTCTTTTCAAAACAATAATTCAATTGCACTTCATACTTTTTTGAAAGTGCTACTGCCAAAGCCGAAGCAATTGTATCTGCGTTTGTATTTAATAGCTGTCCATTTCCATCATGCGTAATAGCAGAAAAAACTGGTGTAATTCCCAATTCTAAAAACGTTGAAATCAAATCAACATTCACCGATTTATCAAAAACATCTCCTACAAAACCAAAGTCAATGTCAACTGCTTCTCTTTTTTTAGTCTGGATTGCATTTCCATCGGCACCCGATAAGCCAATTGCATTGATAGTTTTCGATTGTAAGGAAGCCACTATTTGTTTGTTGATTCCTCCGGCATACACCATCGTTGTAATTTTCAATGTCTCCTCATCTGTAATTCTTCTTCCATTTACCATTGCTTGTGAAACGCCCAATCGTTTTGCCAAATCAGTCGCTAACTTTCCTCCTCCATGAATTAAAATTTTCAAATCCTCTATTTTAGAGAAATCATTCAGGAAGTTTTCCAATGCTATTCCATTATCAATAACATTTCCTCCAATTTTTACTATTTGTAATTTTTTCATAACCCCTCGCTAGCCCTCCCCAAGGGGAAGGGAATTAAATTCAATTATTTTTTTTAAAACAGTTTGAGCAGCATACAATCGATTGTTTGCTTGCTTCTGTACCAACGATTGTAAACTATCCAGCACTTCATCGCTTAATTCCAAATTTCTTCGAACGGGTAAACAATGCATCACTTTCGCATGATTCGTAAACTTTAACTTCTCATTCGTTAACATCCAATTTTGTTCTTGAGGAATCATTTTACCATAATCGGTATAACACGACCAATTTTTGACGTATACAAAATCTGCATTCTTCAGAGCGTCATCTTGATTATACATAATTTTAGCTCCGTTAGTAAAACCAGTACACAAATCATAACCTTCAGGATGTGAAATAACAAAGTCAACATCTGCTTTGCACATCCATTCACTAAATGAATTGGCAACCGCTTGTGGCAAGGGCTTAATGTGTGGCGCCCAAGTCAGTAATACTTTGGGTTTCTCCTCCTTCTTCCAATTTTCTTTAATCGTCAACAAATCAGCAAAACTTTGCAAAGGATGAAGTGTAGCGCTCTCCAAACTAATAACTGGAACATTGCAATACTTTATGAATTGCGACAATGTTTTTTCTGAATAATCATCTTCCTTATTTTTCAAAGAAGGGAAACAACGAATCCCAACAATGTCACAATATTGTCCAATTACAGCCGCTGCATCTTTCACATGCTCCACCGTATTTCCATTCATGACTGCTCCATCTTCCATTTCCAAAGCCCAACCTTCTTTATCGATGTTCATCACCATCGTGTTCATTCCTAAATTCATTGCCGCCTTTTGAGTGCTTAAACGAGTCCGTAAGCTCGCATTCAAAAAGATTAACCCAAGTGTTTTATTTTTACCCAATTCCGAAAAAGCATAAGGATTCTGCTTGATTAGCAAGGCTTCCTTAATCAAATCATCCAAATCATCCACATCTTTTATGTTAGTAAACTTTTTCATTTCACGTATTGTTTTGAAAGCACAACTTTAAATGCTTTAATAAATTGATCTAAATCCTCTTTAGTAATATTCAAAGCAGGAAGTATTCTCAATGTGTTTTTATCGGAAGATGAGCCTGTGAAAATCTTATGCTCTTGCAACAATTCGTTTCTGATTGCAACACAAGGAAATTCCAGTTCAATTCCAATCATCAAACCCAAACCACGAACTTCTTTGACTCCGTCTATATCTTGTAAAGCGTCTTTCAAATAATCGCCTTGCAATTTTGAATTCAACATCAAATTTTCATTTTCTATCACATCCAACACTGCAATTGCTGCAGCACATGCCAAATAGTTTCCTCCGAAAGTGGTTCCTAGCATTCCGTGTTTCGCCTGAATTGCAGGATGAATCAATATTCCAGCAACCGGAAAACCATTTCCCATTCCTTTTGCTACGGATATTAAATCGGGCTTAATATTGGCATGTTGATGTGCAAAAAATTTCCCTGAACGTCCGTAACCCGATTGCACTTCATCCAAAATCAAAAGCGCAGCAAATTTTTCGCATAATTGCTTTATCGTTTTCAAAAATGATACAGAAGGAATGTTCACTCCTCCAAAACCTTGTATACCTTCAACAATCACAGCTGCTACTTCATCGTTCATTGCTTCTACAAAAGCTTGCTCATCGTTAAAAGGCAAAAACAAAATGTTATCGGTTTCATTAATCGGAGCAACAATTTTAGAATCATCGGTTGCAGCAACAGCCAAAGATGTTCTGCCGTGAAACGATTTGCTAAACGAAATAATTTTTTTCTTGCCCGTATGAAAGGAAGCAAGTTTCATCGCATTTTCATTGGCTTCTGCGCCACTGTTGCACAAAAACAATTGATAATCCGGATATCCAGAAATCCGACCAAGCTTTTCAGCCAGTTCTTCTTGCAAACCAATCTTTACAGAATTAGAATAAAATCCTATTTCACTCAATTGTTTTGTCAGCATTTCAACATAATGCGGATGGCTGTGTCCAATGGAAATAACAGCATGCCCGCCATACAAATCCAAATACTTTTCTCCATTTTTATTCCAAATAAAAGAACCATTAGCTTTTACGGGTTCAATATCAAATAAGGGGTATACATCAAATAGTTTCATTTTCTTAATTTTTAAAAATAACTTGCTTTTAGTTTTAATCCTGTTGTTTCATTTAATCCAAACATCAAATTCATATTCTGAATGGCTTGTCCAGAAGCTCCTTTTATCAAATTATCAATACAAGCAGTAATCAATAAATTATCATTGTGCTTCTCTAGATGTAACAAGCACTTGTTGGTATTGACTACCTGCTTTAAATCGATTGCTTCAGAGCTTAGAAAGACAAATGGATGATTCGAATAAAACTGTTCATACTGGCTTTGAATTTCTTCGATGCTTGTTTTACATTCCGTGTAAACACTTGCAAATATTCCCCGAGTAAAACTGCCTCTTTGAGGAATAAAATTGATGTCCGAATTAAAATTCTGCTGCAACATGTTTAAACTTTGTCCAATTTCAGCCAAATGTTGATGCTCAAATGCTTTGTAAACACTTAAGTTATTTTGTCGCCTACTAAAGTGTGAAGTCTCACTTAAACTCTGTCCCGCTCCGGTTGAACCTGTTGTTGCAGAAACATGTATAGCTTGTTTCAACAACCCATTTCCGGCCAAGGGCAATATTGCTAATTGAATACAAGTGGCAAAACAACCCGGGTTTGCAATTTTATTGGCTTGCTTGATTGCTTCTCTGTTCAACTCTGGTAATCCATAAATAAAATCTTTGTCAGCAATTCGATAATCCTGACTCAAATCAATAATTTTAACTTTTGAATCCATGAAATTTTCCGAGAACCATTTTTTTGCTCCTCCATGGCCTAGACATAAAAATAAAACATCAATATCGTTTGAAATCACATTCGTAAAAATTAGCTGAGTATCACCAATCAAATCAGTGTGAACAGAAGAAATAAGTTTCCCCGAATTACTTTTGCTATTCACAAAAACAATTTCGGAACTTGGATGATTTATTAATATTCTCAACAATTCGCCTCCTGTATAACCTGCTCCGCCAATAATCCCAATTTTTATCTTTTTCATTCTGTTTTATTTACCTGATAATAAATACTCATTTGATTACTCATAATTTTTGTAAATCCTTTTACATCTTCACCGGTCCAGCTATTATTCATTTCCCCATAAGTGCCAAACTTGTTCGACATCAAATCGTGTTTCGATTCAATACCAATGATTGAAAACAAGTAAGGGCTTAGTTTAACAAATACTTTTCCCGTAACCTTTTTTTGTGTGGATTCAAAATAGCTTTCCAAATCACGCATCACAGGATCCAGAAATAATCCTTCATGTAGCCAGTTTCCATACCACATTGCTTGCTGATCTTTAATAATCAATTGCAATTTTGTGAGTGTATGTTTCTCCAAAGCATGATGTGCCTTTATCGTAATCAATGCTGCTGCTGCCTCAAAGCCTACTCTTCCCTTTATCCCAATAATGGTATCACCTACATGAATATCTCTTCCTATTCCATATGGAGAAGCAAGTGTTTCCAAAGCTTTAATTGCTTCTGTAACATGACTATAAACAACACCATCAACCGCTATCAACTCTCCTTTTTCAAATTCTAAAACAATGTCTTTGATGGTTCGCTTTGTAGCCGGACTCGGATAAGCATCCTCAGGCAAAGTTAAATTGGACGTTAATGTTTCTTTCCCGCCAACCGATGTTCCCCAAATCCCTTTGTTAATACTGTACTTTGCTTTTTCGGCATTTATCAAAATTCCGTTTTCTTTCAAGAAATTAATTTCCGATTCGCGCGAAAGTTTTTTATCACGAATGGGTGTAATAATTTTAATTTCTGGAATGAGAATATTAAAAATGGCATCAAATCGAACTTGATCATTCCCTGCTCCGGTACTTCCATGAGCTACATAATCAGCATTCAATTCCTTTGCATAATTGGCAATGGCTGTAGCTTGTGAAATTCGCTCGGCACTTACCGACAATGGATAGGTATTGTTTTTTAATACATTTCCGAAAACCAAATACTTGATTACTTTTTCGTAATAGTTTTTTGTTTCATCTATTACTACAAATGATTTTACACCTAATGTTTTTGCTTTGTTTTCTATTTCTATCAATTCTGTTTCAGAAAACCCGCCTGTATTTACAAGTACAGCATGTACATCCAGATTCATTTCCTTTGAGAGATAAATCGCGCAATAGGACGTATCCAATCCACCACTAAAGGCTAAAACAACTTTCTTTTTCATAATTAAAATGTTAATATTGATTTTATTAATTGTTTGTTTAAAAATTTGAATAATTTGTTCTGTTTCATTCTCATGAATCGTTCATACAGTTTTGAATGTTTTGCAAAATTCCATTTCCATGCCTTATCGGCAGGCAGATTCTTTTCTTCAGGATTAAACAACATGGCTGTGCACATACAATTCTTACGCTCTTTACTTTTCAGAATTTCAAAATTCACACAACTTTGACAGCCTTTCCAGAAAGCATCATCCTGAGTAAGTTCCGAATACGTAACAGGCTCGTATCCCAATTCTGAATTTATCTTCATCACCGCGAGACCGGTAGTCAAACCAAATATTTTTGCATCTGGATAGTTCATTCGCGATAACTCAAAAATTTTCTTTTTGATTTCACGAGCCAAGCCACTTTTGCGAAATTCGGGAGCGACAATCAATCCTGAGTTGGCAACATAGTTCCCATGACTCCAGGTTTCGATGTAACAGAATCCTGCCCACACACCATCGTTAGTGATTGCGATTACAGCTTTGCCTTCCAGCATTTTGTTGGTGATGTAATCCGGAGAACGTTTTGCAATGCCTGTTCCACGGGCTTTTGCAGATGCTTCCATTTCATCACAAATAAGTTGTGAGTACGATGTATGCTGCCAACCAGCAACAAACACCTTAACTACTGATTTTTGCATCAGTAAAAAAATTAAGAATGAAACATAGAGAGAATAGCTACATAGTGAAACTATGCTCTCGAAATTTTAAATAAGATTTTTGAAAAATGACCTCTAAGTAAGTGGTCGGATTAGAATGTACGACTTAACGTCTCGGGAAATAAGATACTCGGATCGTAGCAGGAGAAGCAACGATTTTGAAAGTAAACAAAACAGCAATCACACTGAACATCTTGTCAGCTGCTGAAAGGAAGTCGAAAGACAACTTTACTTTTTTCATTTCTTTTTAGTGTAAAAGATTAAAACTTTATTGAATTATTTTTTATTGCGATGCAAATGTGATACATTTTTTTTAATTATCAGCAAATTTATTTTTGCAAATTTACTTTTTTCAATGTTTTCAGGCCTTATCGCCCTAATTCAAAATCTGAACAATTAACGACCAAGTTTGTTATATTATTAAAACAAAGCCAATGCATTCTCTGACCAAAATTACAGTGATAGATCGCCCGCTTGCGGAAGTATTTGAATTTTTCAGCAATGCTGAAAACCTCAACAAGATTACACCTTCCGACCTTCAGTTTCGGATCTTAACCCCATCTCCTATCATAATTAAAAAAGGCACACTCATCGACTACCGGATAAAGATAAACGGGATATCATTCAAGTGGAGAACAGAGATTAGTGAGTGGGAATTCAATAAGCGTTTTGTTGACAGGCAGCTGAAAGGGCCATACAAGGTATGGATCCACGAACATAGCTTTGAGGAGCGTGATGGAAAAACCTACATGAAAGATTATGTTCAGTTCCTTTCACCGGGTTGGTTTCTGGAACCATTGATAAATAAATTATTTGTGGAGAAAAAAGTAAAAGCAATATTTGAACACAGAGAGAAGGTTCTTAAAGAATTCTTTGCATAAAAAAAGGTTTCCAGAATTTCGGAATCCTTTTGAAGTTTCATACCTTTTGGTTAAAAAATCATGAAAAAACCACGAACTGTTACCATTGTATCAGAAATTCTTAGATGCAATGATCAAAGGAGAGCGCCTGCAGAAAAACGGTCATCTCATCCGAAAAACAACGATTAGAAGTTACGAGGGATTGCAAAAAAATCTGGAAGAGTATTCCCTGCTAAAAAGTAAAGTGATTCGTATGAAAGATTACGAATCCCTAAACACCACATTTCGGGTCACAGAGCAAATAGCATTTCATTTTACAGATACGTCAGCTATTCTGATTCCTTTATGGATGATGAAATGGAAGCATTTCATGAGAAGTTGATGACATACCAATTTAAAGAATAAATAGCTGAGTGAAATAATTGCATAATCATGCAGTTATTTCACTATTTTTGAATAGTAAAATGTTCTTTGAATTCTGCACTGAATAAGCCTCTTCACCAATATGACGTTAGTGTAC
>CAYWAV010000122.1:0-8920 GCA_964456225.1 uncultured Chitinophaga sp.
TGAAAGTCTTGCACTAAAGTGCATAGTTTTAACTAACGAACTGAGACAATAAAAATAACATCATTGGAGATTTTAGATTTATAGTGATTGAAAAATTCATCTTTTATGAAAATGAACTTCCTGTGCATGAGAAAATCATTTTAGATATCCATTCCGTTTTAAAAAGATTGAGTTTATCGGAGGCAAAAGCATTCGGATTGGATACCAGCTCCGTAACGGTAGAAACTATTCCCTTGATAATTGCACCTCCAAAAGAGCTTAATTTAAAGAGGATTGAGTGATAGAAATTATCAAAGAAAAGAGGCGTTTAAGTCTGACTTATTTTTTCTTTTCACATTATAAATAATAGAAAATTCTAGTGCTCTATTATTATACTTTTTCAAATAGTAAATGTTAAAATCATAACTCATCCTAAAAATTGCACTCTTTGTTTTTAAACCAAATTGCATAACAACTGCATTTTTATTTCTCCAATTTATACCAATCAGGGGTTCATAATTCGTGTCCTTTATTTTGTAAAACAACAGCGTACCTATGTTCAATTCGTTTGCTTTTGCTTGATTCATGTATAAAAATTGCGGCAAAAAAGTAAGCTCCTCTCCTGCCTTTATGTATGCACCACCGTGTATATTAATTCGCATTGGAGTGTAATTTTTTTCGCCATAAAATGATTCTTTCGGACGAGTTATATGATAGAGCGAAAAACCTATAAAAGGAGATATTTTATTGTCGGAAAAAGTAGTTCTGTAATAGACTCCCATATTTGCATCGAAATTTAAAAGACTTTGATTTTCAAAGTTTTCACCGTTTGCTAAACTTTCATCAAACCCATCAGCTGCAGAAGGCGAATATTGTGCATCAAAAACTAAATTTTGAGGCTTAAAACTTTTTTGCATAAAACCAACTTGTAATCCAACAGATAAATTGTGACGGCTATCTTTGTCGTTTTCCGAATCAATTATTTTATACGCCCCTGACAGCATAAAATTTAAAGTATTAAATGCTCCATCAACACTTCTGTTATTAATAATATACTCTCCTATCGAAAATCTTTTGTTCAATGCCAATGATAATCCCGAGGCAATACTTTGATTTTTTCCTACTCCTTTATTGTAATTTCCAGATTGATCACGATAATTTATATTGAATTGCATCGCATTTTCATCATCCTTCATTATCTGTTCGCTTGTTAATGCAGGATTTAAATACAGCGGATTTGCATCATAATGTGAGAAATGAAAATCTTGAGCAAAACCTGTGTTTATATATAGTGCAGAACAAACAATAAATATCAAACAATTTTTTGTTTTCATTTTATTTATTTTAATTATCGTATCAGATTAACTACACCGTAGATATTAATTTTAATATTGTCGGTGGTTATTCCTTTTAAAGTGTACTCGTAAGTTCCAACTGGTTGAATTTTTCCTCTGAAATAACCATCCCATCCTTCTTCTTGTATATTAGAAGAGAAAATTAAATTCCCCCATTCATTAAATACTCTGAATTCAATTTCCAAAAACGGACCGCCTCTTACAAATAAAACATCATTGCTATTATCTCCATTGGGAGTAAACCCACTAGGAATTCCAACAGGATTAGAGGAAGATATTTCTACATTACTACAATAAGTATTGGCACACCCTATTGCACTATACGCAGTTAAGCAAACCACATAAGCACCAGCATCAACGTAAGTATTAGAAGGTGAGTTTAAACCAGAAATAGTTCCTTCACCAAAATCCCACAACCAGGTAAGCCCTCCAATGGATTGATTTGTAAAAGTGATAGTAGCATTAGGCAAGAGTGCGGTAGTAGGTGATGCAGTATAAAGTGCAATAGGAGAATTTTGAACAATAACATAATTAATTTTTGTTAGTGAATCGATACATCCTCCGGGTGTTGACACAACTAATTTTATTGAATACATACCACTTACTAAATAAGTATGTGTTGGGTTTTGCAAAACAGATATACCGCCATCACCAAAATTCCAAAAATAAGTAGATCCAGCCGCAGTAATAGATGAATCAACAAAATTAACGACCAACGGGGCGCAACCTAATAACGTATCACCTCCAAATTTTACAATCGGTTTACTATCAATTGTTATTGTTTGTAGAAGAGTATCCGCACATCCAAGCGCAGAAATGACTATGAGTGTTGCTGAATATGTTCCTGAAGAAGTATAAAGGGAAGATGAATTTTGCAAGGTGCTAGAATTTCCATTTCCGAAATCCCAATCCCACGAAGTAATTGTTCCGGAAGAAATAGTAGAGTTGTCAGTAAAACTTAAGGTAGTTCCTGAACATCCGCTTGGTGCCGGAAAGTTTGCAACGGGTGTACTATTTACATTTATGTAAGCAACTTTTGTAAGAGAATCGATACAACCAGCCGGAGTTGTAACAATAAGTTTAACTGTATAAACACCACTAAGTAGATACGTATAAGTTGGATGTTGTATAACCGAAGTGCCACCATCACCGAATTTCCACAAATAAGAAGAACCGATTGCCGTAATTGAAGTGTCGGTAAAATCAACTAATAAAGGCATACACCCCGATAAGTTGTCAGCGCCAAACTTTACAACGGGTGCCCCATCAATAACAATTAGCTGTGAAACAGAATCGGAACAACCTTGATTTGATGCAACAATTAAATTTACGGTGTAAGTTCCTGAAGTGGCATAAACAGGAGTAGGATTTTGTAAACTACTTAAACTACCATCACCAAAATACCAATCCCATGAAATAATAGATCCTCCTGAAACAGTTGAGCTATCATTAAAACTGGTAATTGATCCACTACATCCATCAGCAAAAGAAAAATCAGGAACTGGTAAGCTATACACATTAATATATGAAATGCTTATGAGTGAATCTGAACACCCTCCGCTGGTAGTAACAATTAATTTAACGGTATATGTTCCACTGCTTAAATAGGTATGTGTTGGGTTTTGCAAAGTGGAAATAAAACCATCTCCAAAATCCCAATAATAATTTGAACCGATAGATGCAATCGAGGAATCTGAAAAACTTACTAACAAGGGCTGGCATCCTGATAAAACATCTGCTCCATAATTTACGATGGGTTTGCTATCAATAAAAATTGTTTGAAAAACACTATCTGCACAACTAACACTTGAGGATGCCACCAAACTTACATTATAAGTACCTGAAGTTGCATAAATGTGTGTAGGATTCTGCAAGGTGCTTGTAGCTCCATCACCAAAATACCACTGCCACCCAGTTATTGTACCTGAAGAAAAATAGGAGCTGTCAATAAAATTTATTAGAGCTCCAGGGCATCCGCTTGTAGAAGAAAATGCAGCCGTGGGTTTATTTAAAAATATTGTGTCGATAAATGTATGTGAACAACCAGAATCGGAAACAGCTGTGAGTGTTGTAATAAAACTTCCACCTGATGCATAATTATGTGATGGGTTTTGTATGATGCTAGAAGTTGCATCTCCAAAAGTCCAACTCCAACTGGCAAAACCTCCCGTTAAAAGGGTTGAGGTATTTGTAAAAAAAACACTATCTATGGTACAATTAAAAAGATAAGCGAAATTTGAAATTGGAGAATCATTTACATGAATGAGTTGTATCATTGTATCCTTACAACCAGTGCTTGCAGTGGCAATTAATGACACTGTATAATTTCCAGAAATGGAATAGGATGTAATGGGATTTGCAAGGGTAGAGGTAAATCCATTTCCAAAATCCCAAAACAACGAACTTATAGTTGCGCCAGATATAGTTGTTGTATTATTAAAACTGACAGTTGTGCCAGAGCAAAGTGAACTATAATTAAAATTAGTAATCGGCAAGTGACTTGTAGCATCTGTTACTCGTTTGCCACAAGGGTCTCCATTTAAATAGGTTGTAATGTTAAAAAAATCTGTTTTGTTGACCTGCACACACGGATTAATTAAATTGAAACGAATGGCTACTAATGGAGTATCTTTTTCTATTGATGTTAAACTGCTTGAAGTAAAACGCAAATATCTATCGGATAAATTAAAACTTGCAAGTGCCAACAAATAGCTTCTGTAACTAATAATAGAATCGAATGTTAAAATTGTTTCATTAAATTTTAATTCGAAATCCAATGCATTAATTACATCTGTAGATTTTATATATACAGGAATATCAATATAAGTAGCTGTTACAATTGCATTGGATAAATTAAAAATAACAGAATCATTAGCATCAATTACTCTTCCACCCATTTGAGCTTGAGAGCTGTATGCCCCAAATATAAAAAATACAACTATTAGTAATTTAATTTTCATTTTTCTGTTTTCAATATATGCAATCATAGAAACAAAGAAATAGTATTGTATCTACACATACATTATAATATAGTCTATTGTGCATTGTTTTAAATAATAAAAACAACATATCTATTTTAATAAAATTTATGTCAGTCTGAAAACTAAGCGTTCTCTAAAACATAACACAACAGGCTTAAAAGAAACAACGCTATTCCTAAATACTTAAACCCTTTTATTGATTCTAACTGATTCATTGTTGTACAATTTATTATTTGTTAATAATTATTTTTTTTGTCGAAATAAAATTTCGATTGTAGACTTTTAATAGATAAACACCATTGGAAATGTTTTCAAGGTTGATTTTTTGAATGTTGTTTGCCACAACATTTGCTTGCAAAAGAATTACTTTTCCTAAAATGTCAGTAACAGCGGCAGTTACATCTTCAGAAACCGTTACATATAAGATTCCAGAAGAAGGATTTGGATAACACGTAACAAAATTATCATTGCTGATAGCAGTAATTCCTGCTGCAGATATATAAAGGGTATCTGAAAAATTGTTTACACATCCTGAGTCAGAAACAGAAGTTAGTGTAACAATATATGTCCCTGGAGAAGTATAGTCATGAATCGGATTTTGGATTGTGCTGAAATTTCCATCACCAAAATCCCAATCCCAATTTATAATCGTACCAAAAGGAATGCTGGATGTATTTGTAAAAGAAGCAGTATCCATGGTTGTGTTTAGTGCATAAGTAAAACTAGCAACTGGCGAGCTGTTTACGACAACAGGTTTTGTAATCGTATCTGTGCAGCCTGAATTAGATGTTACTATTAATTCAACGATATAAGACCCTGACGTAACATAATTAGTGGTTGGATTTTGAAGTGTAGAAACACTTCCGTCACCAAAATCCCAAAGCCAAGAATTGATAAATCCACCGGAGATAAATGTGGCATCTGTAAATATTACATTCGTCCCGGAACAAATTGCAGTATTGGCAAAATCCGCAAGAGGCATATACTGTGATGAATTGGTAACACGGTAACTGCAGGGATCACCATTTAAGTAAACAGTAATGGTGTTAAAATCGGAGCTATTGATTTGTGTGCAGGCATTTGGTAAAACAAATCGAATAGCTATAAGGATGCTGTCATTATCAATTGTGGTTAAACTACTGGAAGTAAATCGTAAAAATCGATCCGAAAGATTAAAATAAGCAAGTCCAGACAAATAACTTCTGTAGATGATAATAGAATCATATGTCAATTTTGTCTCATTAAATTTTAATTCAAAATCGAGTGCATTAATTACATCATTTGATTTAATAAAAACAGGAATATCAATATAAGTAGATGTAACAATTGCATTTGAAAGGTCAAAAATAACAGAGTCGTTTGCATCTACCGTTCTGTTTAATGAGGAAGGCTTACTATTTGTGGAAGTTAAAACTTGGGCGCTTAAAACAAAACTTGCAAAAAGTACAATTATAGATATCAATACAGTTTTTATCATTTCTAATCCTTTTGGGCAGCATTTATGGGTATAAACCTACAACAAATACGTACGAATTTCTTTATTCAAACATTATCATAAAGTCAATTATATTAGAGATTTAAAGGATTACTCGCTACAATATTTTAACATTCTGTTTACTATTTTTTTTAATTAAACCCTTCTTAACAATAAGGAAATAATAAGGGTCGCAACCCGAAGATTGCGACCCTGTATTTCATAAAATCTAACCGTAATTAGATATAATTCGTTAAATGATTATTTGTTGATAACAACTTTTTTCATTGAAACGAAATTTGAATTAGACACCCTTAACATGTAAATACCGTTAGCAAGATTTTCAACATTGATTTCTTGTTTATCGTTTGCAGTTACATTTGTTTGCAAGATTACAACTTTTCCAGTAACATCTAATAATTGTACAGTTGCGTTTTCAGCAGCTACAACATTTAAAATTCCTGTTGTAGGATTTGGATAAATTGCAACTAAATTATCGTTATTAATAGAAGTGATTCCTGTAGCAAGAGCTCCAACAACTTCTGTAGTTACTTCTTCACCATTTAAATAACCTACCACTGACATCAAGTCTGTAGCACTTACTTGTCCGTTTAACATCGTAACACTAAGTGATACTACAGGAGCAGTGATGTCATAATTTATTAAGCTGTTAGAAGTAAATCTTAAAGTATTATCGGCAGCATTTAAATTATCCAATGCATCCATAGAAGTTGAATGGCTGATAATAGAATTGTAAGCTAATTCAGCGTTGTTCAATTCCAAAGAGAAATCCAATGAGTTAATTGGGTTTGCAGCTGAAATAGAAACAGGGATGTTTACAACATTTCCAGTGATAACAGCATTTGATAAATCAAAAATTACTTTATCAGTAGTTTCTACTGCTTTAATTAAACCATTATTTGCAATAGAAGCATAGTTTCCGTTGATGTCACCTAACATGATACCTTTGTAAGTTTCAGATGTAATTAAAGGACAAGTAGAAAAACCTGTAACTGTAACTGGTAAACAGAAAGGAACAACTGGAACTCTGTATTTAGAGAATCCAACTCCATCATTAGCTGGGAAGGTTGCTGAAATTGCATATGTAGCATCAGTCGCTAATCTTATTGAATCAACAAATAACCAATCTTTAGATAATTCACCGTTAGAAATACCAGCAGCAGAATAATTCCATGCTTGTTTAAATTCCGGGATGATTAATACAGCTCTTTGGTTAATTTGAGAAACATCACCAGCACTGATTACTCCATCCGTGTTAACATCCATAGCAATAGCTTGGAAAATGTTAGGAACAAAAGTTGGATCAAAGATCAATAATTTTCTTGCTTGTAATGCATCAAATCCGTTTACAACTGGCAATACACTTGTAGTAGCAAGTATGTCTCTTTCAATGTTTACATCAAGACCATTTGTAAGGCTATAAGTGAAGTTACCAAATAAATCAGGTTGTACTGCAGTTAATGATTGAGTTGCACAAGCAGCATCATTACCAAAAACATTAGTAATCAAGAAGTCGTTCGGGTTAGCTAAATTGTATTTAATTGCACTATTATCTAACCAGAATCTTAATGACGCATTAAATATAGTATCTCGGTATGTGATGTACTCACCTGCATCAACTAATTTTGAAGAAACACCGATGAAGTAACTTTCTTGCAATGAAGAAACAGAAACAACAGAAGTATCAACTGAACCGAAAGAAGCAGTTTTTGTAAATTCAACACAAAATAATTCTCCGATACCATTAAATTCGGCCGTTACAGGAGCTGTAGTGTTAAAATATACAGAAATGTAAATGATACCATTCACACCGTCAATGCTATTTGAAACATCAACAAACCCTGGGTTGATTAAATCGGGGGCCAAAGTAATTACACCAGTAGGAGTAACTTTAGTAACATCATAATTCATTACTAAGTCATAACCAATTACGTTATCAACTGTATCCTCTGCAGTAACTGGAATACAAAAAGTTGTTGGAAGACATGTTTCAGTAATTGAACCTACATCGTATGGAAGAGCAAATGGATTTGCAATTGAAAGAACCACAGCAGAAGAAGTTGTTACAGCACCAGCATTATCACTTGATTTAGCAGTTATACTTGCAGAACCAATAACACTTGTCCAATTGATTGAATAAGGTGAGGTTAAATCTGTTCCAATAGAAACAGCATTAACAAAAAATTCAACTTGAGCAACTGTTCCATCAGGATCACTTGCAGAAACATCAATTGTTACAACCTGAGGTGCTGTATATGTAGCACTGCTCGTTGGAGAAGTGATACTAACAGTTGGAGGAATGTTAGCAGCAACAGAAATTGAAATAGTAGAAGAGTTTGTGCTTGCAGATAAGTTATCCGTTGCTACAGCTTTGATAGAGTGAACTCCAACAACAGCTGTCCAGTTAATACTGTATGGACTAGTATTATCTACTCCGATTGAAACTAAGTCAACAAAAAATTCAACTTGAGAAACGGTTCCATCAATATCATTTGCAACAGAAGTAATGCTTACTGAACTACCAACTGCAGCAGTTGCAGGTGCAGAAACAGAAACTGTAGGCGCCTGATTTAGTGCAGCGTTTACAACTACAACAGCGGATGTTCCGATAGATCCAATATTATCAGTTGCTTTAGCAGTGATATTATGAGTACCAGTTGTACTTACCCAGCTAATTGAATAAGGAGTAGTGTTATCTACACCAATAGAAGTAACACCATCAAAAAATTCAACTTGAGAAACTGTTCCGTCAGAATCAGATGCAGAAGCATTAAAAGTAACAGAAGATCCAGTGATCACGTTCACTCCAGTAATAGGAGAAGTAATTGAAACCGTTGGAGGTAAATTTGGAGCTAAAATTAAACTTGGGATAGAAATTTCTGCACCAACAGGATTTCTAGCAACGTAGTTTTCTACTCCTAAAGTTGGAGTTCCAATTTGAATATTTAATTCAAATCCAAAAACACCATTAGTAGTAAATTGTCCAATCAATACTCTGTTAGTAGCAGTAGGCCCAACAGATCCACTCAAAGAAGCAATTGATCCATTTGTTGTTACAAATGAACCGCCTACTTGACTTAATGCATCAAATACATCAAGCTCTGTTGAAA
>CAYWAV010000123.1:0-8470 GCA_964456225.1 uncultured Chitinophaga sp.
TTTGTGCGCAACCCAATCGAACTAAATTATTCTTCTGCTTATTTAAACAAGGATACCCAAAGCTTTAAATTAGAATTGGATTCATTGTACAACCATGCTACCTTAAATATACCACCAAGAAGCCTTTCTCAAGGAAAACACATTCTTGCTTTTATGAGCATGAGCTGTCCACATTGCCGTATTGCAGCAAAAAAAATGAGAATCATTCACGAGCGCAATTCACAAATACCCATGTATATTGTTTTAAACGGGAAAGACGAAAAACTGAAAGAATTTTATGACGACACGCACACAGAAGACATTCCGCATTGTATTTTAAATGGAAAGAATTTTATTTACTTAGCTGGATTAGATATGCCAAGAATATTTTTAATCAATAACAGTATTATTGAATTTGATTTAAACTATATTGATTTAGATCAAGGTGAATTGGAGAAGTGGTTAAAAGAATAATTCCAGATTTCAGGTTTCAAAACTTGAAATTTGGAATTATTTTAATTTGAAATTTTACCAACTTCCTCCGGCTCCACCGCCACCAAAACCGCCACCGCCAAATCCTCCGAAACCTCCTGAAGATCCACCTCCGCCACCAAAACCTCTACCGCCTCCGCCAAACATTGAGCCTAACAAAAATCCTGTTCCCATGCTCATTCCACCACCGCCTCTTCCACCTCTCGATGATCTGAAAATAAGAAACAGAATTACAAAAATAATAGGGATAATTAATTGTTTTGGAAATTTACTCTTGTTCTTTTTTGCGTAAGCATTCGAATCGTATTCTCCTTTTGCTAACGACATCAATACATCTACCGTTTTATCAATAGATGCATAATAATTTCCAGAAGCTAAGCCAGGACCTAATTCATTATCTGTAATTTGATTTGCTGTTGCATCGGGAATCGCACCTTCTAAACCATAGCCTACCGCAATGTGCATTTTTCGTTGCCCTTTTCCGCCTGTCGGTTTTATTAAAACAACAACTCCATTATCTGCTTTGCTTTGTCCAGCACCCCATTTTTGTCCCAGACGTGTTGCATAATCCCAAGGCTCCATTCCGCCCAAATCATCTACAATCACCACCACAATTTGATTGGAAGTTTCATTAGCAAAATTTGCTAATTTATTTTCAAGTTGTGACTGCTCAGTGGAAGAAAGAAAATCAGGAAACTCAAGAGATAAATTATTTACCAATTTGTTAGGGCTTGGTCGGTTAGGAATCCCATCCGATTGTGCAAACACAGATACAGAAAGCAATACCAATAAAAATGAAAAATATTTTTTTAACATTTAGAGTATATTAAATTATTTACCAAAACTTACATCGTTTGTAAGTTCATTGGTATCATTGGATTGCAAAGGAAAATTCGTTTTCAATTTTTCACCCGCCATTTCTATTCCTTTACTTAATCCTTCCGTAAATTGGTTTTGCTTAAAATGAGCAAGCATCGTTTCTTTGATATGATCCCAAAAATCAACAGGAACTTTTTCGTTGATTCCTCTATCTCCAAGTATTGCGAATTTATGATCGTCAACTGAAAGGTAAAACAAAACACCATTTCGCAAATCGGTTTTGTCCATTTTTAATTGGTGAAACATATCAGCAGCACAATCCAACACTTCGCCTTTGCATGTATTATCAATGTGCACACGAATTTCACCTGAAGTATTTAACTCAGCATTCGCAATGGATTGTTGAATGGCTTTTTGTTGTTCGGTAGTAAAGAATTTT
Source organism: uncultured Chitinophaga sp. (assembly GCA_964456225.1). Classification (GTDB taxonomy): domain Bacteria; phylum Bacteroidota; class Bacteroidia; order 2-12-FULL-35-15; family 2-12-FULL-35-15; genus 2-12-FULL-35-15. The sequence goes on from CAYWAV010000123.1 coordinate 1,730, forward strand.
TTTGCTGACATTTTTGCGCAGAATGATTATTGATTTTTTTAAAAGAATTTCACCTGCAACCCCCTCTCCAATTGGAGAGGGGATTAAGGGGCGAGGCCACTATTTCTTATCTCTCATGCTCTTAATATCAGGAGCTGCTTCAGAACCTTCTTGTGATTCAAAATATGCGCGTTTTTCAAATCCAAACATTCCTGCCCAAATGTTTTTTGGGAATTTACGAATGGTTGTATTCAAGTTTTGAGCTGCTTCGTTGAAACGCATGCGCTCTGTTGAAATACGATTTTCCATTCCTTCATACTGCGCTTGAAAATCGCGAAAAGCACCAACACTTTGTAAAGTAGGATAGTTTTCAGCTACTGCCATCAATCGTCCTAAGGATGAACCGAAAGCATTTTGAGCTTTTTGAAACTCTGCTAACTTCTCTGGAGTGATATTATCAGCATTAATTTGAATGCTTGTTGCTTTACTTCTTGCTTCCATTACTTCCATCAAGGTTGTTTTTTCAAATTCCGCAGCACTTTGAACAATCTCGAACAAGTTTTTTGTTTTATCCATACGAGCTTGGTAAGCCACTTCTACTTGTTTCCATTGTGCAGTAACACCTTCATCCATTGTAACCATTGAGTTATACGAGCTGCACCCGTTAAATCCAATTAATAATACAAAGAAGCCTATTACAGCTAAAATGATAGTTCCTTTTTTCATTGTTTTTAGTTTTAGTTTTTATATCCGTCTGTTATGACGGGTTTTGGTTAGTATGCGTGCTAATTGTCAAACGATATACCATTAGTTTCTTAGTGACAAGGTGACGAATTTTGTCATACCTCTCCCTTTTGTTCTCTCTCCAAAGGAGAGGGATGTGCCCCGAAAGTATAATAAAATCAACATCCAATTTTCGGAGCGAGCCCCCTCTCCTTCGGAGAGGGCTGGGGTGAGGTCTTAGTCAATTAAATCAACACTTCTCTTGATAAACTTAGTCAATTCCTCCCCTTTTAATAGGCCTTGCGACAACATTGCCAAATCTGCAGTCTGCTTTGTCAGTCGCTTTTTCTTATCTAAATCCTTCTCATTCAATATTTTAGATATCAAAGGATGGTTTGAATTCACCACCAAATTATGCATTTCAGGCATAGAACCATAAAATGCCATTCCGCCTCCCATTGCACTCATGTCTTTCATTCTTCTCATAAACTCAGGCTTCGTAATTAGCATTGGAGCATCTTTTTCGCTCAGACTTTCAAACACAACTATGAATCTTTCCTTTGGAACCGTTTCTTCCACAATTGGCTTTAAAGTATTTTGTTCTTCTTCCGAAAGTTTTGAAATTTGAGTTTCTTCTTTTTTGATGAGTTTATCAATTACATCTGCATCCACTCTCACAAAAGATGTGTTTTCTAATTTTTGTTCTAATTGATTGATATAATGTGAATCAATCGGACTATCAAAAACAATTACATCATAACCTCTATCTTTTGCTGTTTCAATAAAACTGTGTTGCTCTTCAACATTGGTTGTATATAAATAAATAACTTTTTTATCTTTGTCGGTTTGCGCAACTTTTACTTTCTCTGCATATTCTTCTAATGTTGCAAATGTTCCATCCATACTTTTTAGCAAAGCGAACTTTTGTGCTTTCTCATAAAACTTTTCATCGGAAAGCATTCCGTACTGAACAAATATTTTAATGTCTTCCCACTTGCTTTCAAAATCAGCACGATCTTTTTTGAAAATCTCTTCTAATTTATCAGCAACTTTTTTGGTGATGTGTGCGGAAATCTTTTTTACGTTTCCATCGCTTTGTAAATAGCTACGGCTCACGTTCAATGGAATATCCGGAGAATCAATTACACCTTGCAACAAGGCTAAGAAATCAGGAACAATGTTTTCTACCGAATCGGTAACAAACACTTGATTGCTGTACAATTGAATTTTATCTTTTTGTACTTCAAACTGTTTTTTAATTCTTGGGAAATATAAAATTCCGGTAAGATTAAAAGGATAATCCACATTCAAATGAATATGAAACAATGGATCTTCAAAATTCATTGGATACAATTCGCGGTAAAACGATTTGTAATCTTCATCTTTTAAATCAGCTGGTTTTTTTGTCCATGCCGGAGAAGGATTGTTAATGATATTATCAATTTCTGTTTCGACATCTTTCTCACCTTCTTTATGACTTTCTGTTTTTGTTCCGAATTTTATTTCAACCGGCAAAAATTTACAGTACTTCATCAACAAATGGTCGATGCGTTGTTCCTCCAAAAATTCTTCTGAATCTTCTGCGATGTGCAAAATAATATCTGTTCCACGAGTTGTTTTTTCGGCATCTTCCATTTTGTATTCCGGGCTTCCATCGCATTCCCAACGAACCGCTTGAGAACCTTCTTTGTGCGACAAAGAAAGAATTTCAATTTTCTTCGCCACCATAAATCCTGAATAGAATCCCAAGCCGAAATGACCAATGATTGCATTTGCTTCAGGAGTTTTGTCTTTGTACTTATTTACAAACTCTTCGGCACCACTGAAAGCAATTTGAGTAATGTATTTCTCAATTTCTTCAGCCGTCATCCCAATTCCTTTATCACGAATGGTTAAAGTCTTCGCAGCTTTATCGATAATCACTTCTACTTTTATATCACCCAAATCACCTTTGGCTTCACCAATAGCCGTTAATGTTTTTAATTTTTGAGTTGCATCCACAGCATTGGAAACTAGCTCACGTAAAAATATTTCGTGATCGCTGTAGAGGAATTTTTTAATAATTGGGAAAATGTTTTCTGTCTGTACGTTAATTTTTCCTGTTGACATTTTTTAGATATTAGATGTTAGATTAAAGATATTAGCTTTTTTGACGCGAATAGTATTCAAAGCATGTGCCAGTGGGGAAAAACTGACAAGTTGGCAATTATCTATCGCGTCATCCCCCTGCCCTGCTTCAAAGGGGGAATAGTTCCTTACTAAAATAGTATTTTTACTTACACATGAAGTATGATATTTCATCAGGATCAGTAAATACATTCGCAAACGTAGCAAATCCCCCTTTGAAGCAGGGCAGGGGGATGAATCCTATCTCGATTGATAAAACAAATCTCCAATAAATAGCTAATTATCAACCTATTAAAATCACAAATACACTCCACCAATCGTAATAAAAAAGGAAACTATGGTATTGAAAAAACACTGTTTGGAATACCTTTGCGTAAATTTTAAAAAAAGAAAAATGAAATCAATCCGAATACTATTTTTATTCCTTTTCACTACTGCAGTTTTCAGCAAAGTACTTGCTCAACCATGTAAAGAAATTATCGGATACTATCCAAACTGGCAATGGTATGATAGAGCGCAATTGGTAAAACCAACAACCATTTCTTATTCTAAATACAGCATTATCAATTATTGTTTTTTCAAACCGGAAGTAAGCGGATTGATTTCAAACACGGATGCTTGGGCAGATGAAAATTTATTGCAGGGACAAATCAATTGGTCCACCACTCCAACATCCTATTATCCGAATACATCCGTTATTGATTTAGCGCACAATGCAGGAACCGAAGTAATGGTTTCGATTGGTGGCTGGACACTTTCTGATAACTTCCCTTCCATCGCGGCAAACGCTACAAAGCGTGCAACATTTAGTGCTGAATGCAATCGACTTTTGCAATTTTATAATTTTGACGGAATTGATATCGACTGGGAATATCCAGGTTATGCAGCACATGCAGGTGGTCCAGCAGACAAAGTAAACTTCACCATTTTTATGCAACAGATACGTGATTCTATAAGTGCATTAGGAATACGTACAGGAAAAACTTATAAACTTTCAGCTTGTTTCGGAGCGAGTACAGCCAACGCTTCCAACATTGAATGGACGAACATTGTTCCCATTTTAGACATGCTCAATATCATGTCTTATGATTTTTTTGGTGCTTGGGATTGTAATGCTAATCACAATTCCCCTTTGTATGCACCCACTTCGGGTGATCCGAGTTTTAACTTGAACAGTGCCTTCAATATGTTAACAACAACTTATGGTGTTCCGTCAACAAAAATAAATTTAGGAATTGCATTTTATGGTCGCTCACAAACAGGCGCTACGGCCTTACACGCGAGTACAGGTTGCGGAGAAGATACAGGAACATTCCCAGATGATTTGGGAACACCTTTGTATTACAACATCGTTCCGAAAATGAGTTTATTCAATTATTATTGGGACAATACCGCAAAAGTGCCTTATTTGTTGGGTAAATCAACAGGCTCTGCAGCGGGAACATTTTTATCTTACGATAATAAATTGTCGGTTGGATACAAAGCACAATTCATCAAAAACAACAATGCCAGAGGAGCCATTATTTGGGAACTAACAGGCGATTACCTAGAAACGACTGTTGGATCAGGTATTGTAGGAAGTACACCTTTAGTAGATACACTAAATTTGGTTTTCTGTAGCGTTGCTACTGATATTGAAGTTACATCAAAAGAGGAAGCATTTTCTATTTTTCCAAATCCAAGTAATGACATTATTTTTATTGAATTGCAAAATACTACTTCTGCCCAGATGAGCATTTTTGATATTAAAGGTTCAGAAGTGTTGAATCAAAAATTGAATGAAAAAAGCAATCAAATTGATGTGCAGAATTTAGCGAAAGGATTGTATGTGGTGAAGTTGAATGTGAATGGGGAGATGTATTATCAGAAGTTGGTTAAACAATAGGAATCCCGACCTCACCCCAACCCCTCTCCTTAAACAAGGAGAGGGGTTGGGGTCCGATTTAAATTTTTCAATACGACATGTATTAGTTGGCTCAAATCACAATATCAGCAGGAAACCATTCCCCTCTAAAGAGCGGTTGTTAGGGGTGTGCAGTACGAATGCCAATAAATGACTCATTTGTTGTATTTTTGCCTAATGCCAATCCAAATCAATAAAATAGCTTCTCTAACAGGACATAGTGGTGCCGTTTATTCCCTTGAGAAAGGCACAAACTCGTCACATATTTTCTCTGGTAGCAGTGATAAGTTTCTTGCCCTTTGGAATTTAGAAACCTTACAAGCCGAAAAATTTGCCGCTCAATTTCCATCGATTGTTTATGCTATTTGCCATGTTCCCGAAAAACAGATTTTATTGGTAGGAACATCTGCAGGAAGTATTCATGTGTTGAATTTGGAAACAAAAGAAGAAATTAAAATTCTACAGCACCATACGGAGCCGATATTTGATTTAAAGTATTGTGATAAAACCAATTGTTTTTATTCCGCTGGTGGCGATGGCAATTTTGCTGTTTGTTCATTAGAAACTTTATCGTTACTGAAAATAAAAAAGCTTTGCTTACAAAAAGTAAGAAGCATTGATTTAAATTTTAAGAACAGTGAAATTGCCGTTGCATCTGGTGATTGTTACATCCGCATTTTTGATTTAAACACTTTGGAAGAAAAAAAGGCATTTGTTGCGCATACACTTTCTGCAAATATTGTAAAATACTCTCCCGATGGAAACCTTATTCTTACTGGCGGAAGAGATGCACACCTAAACATCTGGGATGCAAAAAATTATTCGCAAATTAAAAGTATTCCTGCTCACAACTATGCGCTTTACGATATTGTATTTTCTCCCGATGGCAAATTATTTGCAACAGCAAGCCGAGATAAAACCATAAAAATTTGGGATGCCGAAACTTTTGAATTATTGGTACGCATCAACAAAGAAAATTTTGATGGACATGTAAACTCTGTAAACAAATTATTGTGGACAGATAAGTATCTTATTTCTACTGGAGATGATAGGGCGGTGATGGTTTGGGAGGTAGAATAGACAAATAAGATTAATAATCACCTTTAATTTGCTCTACGGAAATAATTCTACTAGCTATTCTACTAACCAGTAGTTGCCCGTGTACATCCTTTATATTCCGAATAGCTTTTATAGTCTTATCTCTTTCTTTTTCAGATCTAATAATAATATAACTTATATCTTCTGGAGCAAAACCTAAATATTCCTGTGCAATTGTACTATTTAAATTTTCTTTCAAAATCCCAATAGTTTTGTGGTTATTACCAAAAGAATTACAATTTCCAATAAATTGACAAGAGTGTGATGGAGGCAATACATACCTCCATTCTCTTTCGTCTGAATATCTATAATTCTTTTTTATTTTTTTAACATTCCTATCTAAATCTCCTTGATAGTTTTTTACATATCGAACAATATCTAATAGTTGCTTACTATTCAACCCCATCTTTTTAATACCACTTTGCTCATCTTGAATTTTTTCGAATAGAGAATCGAAGAATGTACTACCAAAACTGGATTGCTTTTCTATATACAAAACAGGCGTTAATCCTTTTTTCAAAGCCCAAGCTTTTGACAGGCCTATTCCATAACTTTTATAAGACTTAACATGTGTCAAAACTTGAGAAAAAGGAATATCACAAAAAGATACCATAGGAACAAGTATATCAATCCCCTTTTCCTTTGTAATAATTTTTTCGCGACAATATTTTACCTTAAAAGTTTGAGACAATATTCCTTTTAAAGAATTGAAATCCTTTGTAAAATGCAGTAATGAATTTGAACTTAATGCCATATTTTAAAGATAATAAAATCTGCACATGCATATAATAATATTATTGACGAGAGAATCAAAGAATAACAATTAAAACATCTTCCTATATTTGTCGTAATGCAGGCAAATGACCTTCCTACTTTTCAGGAAATTTATGAGACGTATAAAAACAAGGTTT
>CAYWAV010000124.1:0-5057 GCA_964456225.1 uncultured Chitinophaga sp.
AATATATTGATATTCAATTAAATATTACTTAACATAATATTAATTATAAGACAAAGTAATATACAAAAAATTGATTTATAAGTAGTTATATGATTTAATTACAAAACAAGAACTTTAGAGCAAAATGTATAGCCATTTAGAATAACTCTCACATATTACAAAACAACAATTTTAGAGCTAAATGCATAGCCATTTAGGATAACTCTCACATAATAAACTCCAGGAGAAACTCGCTGTCCGAGTTCGTTTTTACGATTCCACACCAAAGATTGCTTTCCTTCCGTTTGGTGAGAATTGAATAAAGAAATTATTTCTTGCCCAGTCGAATTATAAACGATTGCTGAAACATTCCCACTCGCCTTTAGATTATAACTAATCGTAATGTAGTTAGTTGCCGGATTTGGAAAAACTGAAACGTTTATGTTATTCTCAGTATTTTTGTGAATTGAAACTGCCAAAGCTGATCTTGTTTTCCAAATACCACGGCCATGTGTCCCAATACGAATTGTGCTGTCGCCTTTAAAATAATGCATATCCTGAATAACAACCAATGGCAAATTATCATTGAACGGACTCCAGCTGATTCCGCCATTTGTCGTTAAATAAACGCCCAAGTCGGTTCCAAGGTATATGTGATTGGAATTAAAAGCATCTACAGTTATTGTATTTACAGGGATTGCTGGCAAATCACCTGTTATATTTATCCAGGTACTTCCTGAATTGGCTGATTTGTAAACCTGTTTTCCTGGCGTATAACTTCCTCTAACTGCATAAACAGTTCCCGTGACAAGTGGATCTGTTTCCATATCAATAATTTTATCTCCGGGTCCACCTAAAAAGGACCAAGTTGCACCAGCATTCAAAGAGCGGTAAATGTATGAAACGCCTGCAGCGGGATCATTGCAGATATACAATAAATTGGAATTGAGTTTATCAATAGCAATACTTGAAATATAAGGCTTGTTCGAAATGGCTGTCCAGTTTACTCCAGCATTTACCGACTTATAAAGATTAACATCTGTACCAGTATACAATACCTGATTATTATTGGGATCCATCGCCATAGAAATCAAAAAATAAGTTGGATCAACAATTCCGGTTTGAATTGTATCATAAGAAACTCCTGCATTGATGGTTTTTAATCTTCCGTTAAACAATTCACTCGTATACCAAATGGCCGGATTCACAGGATCCATGATACAAGTAAAGCCATCTCCAGGAACAAATGATGTCCAAATTTGAGAAGTATTGGTAGAAGAATTATAAAACACACCATTATCTTGAGTGCCACCCATCATCAAATCAGTATCAGGAGCTGACGAGGCGATGGAATAAAATTGTGTGGTTACCATCCCATTTGGCTTCTTCACCCAGGTTGCTGCTGTATTTGTTGATTTGAAAACACCACCATCATTGAAAGAATACATAATAGCAGGATTGAGCGGACTAATTCCAAAACTATGATGATCGGGATGCATCCAGACAGGATCTTCTGCTGGCGCCCAATCGCAATAATTCCAAGTTGTTCCACCATCTGCTGTATTGTAAAGAAATACACCTCCAATAAAAACATGATTACTATCATTGGGTGCAACTTGTAAAGTGTTACCATACCAGCCCTGGCAAATGTTATTGAAAGGCGGAGGATAACAATAAAAATCGACTCCACTTCTATTAACCGTATCCCATGTTGCACCGGCATTAGACGTTTTATACAATCCTTTTATGATTCCACAATTGGGATCGGATGCAGGAGTGGACATACCGGCATAAATTACTGTAGGAAAAGAATCGCAAATGGATAACACTGTAAAGCCAACTTCTGCAGGAACAGGCAATCCACTGCTAAGCAATGTCCAGCTTACACCATAGTTGGATGAATGATAAATTCCTCCAACAGAACCAGTATAATCTTGTAGAGAAGCATAAACATTTGCAGAAGATTTTTTGTTTATGACAATGGATGTTCCTATGCCGGAAAGCGTTTGCGACCAAGTTATTCCAGCATCTGCTGATTTAAAAATTCCAAAAGTGGTTGCCAAATAAACATTGTTCGTATTGATTGGATCCCACGCAAATCCTAAAGAAGCAAATTGTAACGAATCATCTATTGTTAAACTTGTTGGATTCCAAGTATTACCACCATCTGTCGAACGAAGAACGCCTATCCCATATTGAAACCAAGGGCTCAACAAATAACCTTCACCTGTACCAATAAGCATTACACTTGGGTTTTGAGGCTGTATAGCAACAGCTCCAATGGCAAGATTAGGAATCTGATCAGTCATGGCTGTCCACGTTGTAGCGCCATCAGCTGTTTTCCATAATCCACCAGATGCACTTCCAACCCATACTGTTTGTACATCAGTTGGATCAAAAGCATGTGAAATAACTCTTCCTCCTTGATTGTTCGGACCCAAGCATTGCCAGTTTGCAACAGGAGCCCGTGACGATTCCATTAATTTTGTTTGCGATTGCAAATAGGTTTTCCAGCGGGCATTTTCAGTATTTGTAATGGTCGGATCGAATTTTCTTTTTGAAAGCCACTCTTGTCTTTTTTTTGAATTGCCTTCTTCTATTGGCGTTCTAGACGTTTGTGAAATGGTGAAATCAGATATTAAAAAGAAAATAACGAATAATTGGAAGTACTGTTTTTTCATGGAATTTATTCTATATTTAAAGATAGTAAATTCAGATGATTGAGCAAAAGAGAATTACTCTTCAACAGAAACGGAAGCAAATCGCTTATTTAAACTCAAACTCAATTTGCGTTTGTATTCATCTTGAAGCCACTTTACATAATTGTCGGTGCTAGAACAAATGCAATAAGAATATTTTTTTACGCGACCTTCAATATCCTGTTCCAGAAGTTTAACTAGATCAGCAGCTTCAAAATAATCGGCACTGTTTTCGAAACAAATTCGTGTATGGTGTTCGATCGATCTTTCAATGGCTGTCATGGGTCTTAAACCTTGTTTTGCAACCAAGGCATATTCCTCTTTCATATTAAAATCAATGTTTTCCGATTTGCTAAATTTCGCTCTTAATTCAGCTGGCATTTTATAAGTAAAGTTTCGTTCAATATCTCTGTCGTTCCATAAACTTTCCAAATAAAAATCAGGAGAGCGAAATATATCATGCCAGTTCACAAAAGAATCCCACAACCCAAAACGTGCTGCATTGTTTCCTAGATCAATTACTGAGAAAGCAGATTTGTTTGGTAAAATTCGAGAACCTCTGCCAATCATTTGATGGTAAAGGGTTAGCGACTTAGTAGCTCTGTTAATAATAATTGTTTCAACAGTTGGTTCATCAAAACCGGTAGTTAAAATTCCTACTGAAGTTAAAATAGCATCCGGTTTGTTTTTAAACCAGGCCAAAATTTCTCTTCGTTCTTGCTCTGAATTGGTATTGTCTAAATGTCGAATTTCATACCCTGCGTTAGTAAACAAAGAATGAACATGAATAGAGGTATTTATTCCATTATTAAAAATGAGGGTCTTTTTTCCTTTGGATTGTTCTTCATAAGCACCCACCAATTTTTCTTGCATCAAATAATTGGTATACAATCTGTCGGATGAACTTACTGTATAATCACCATCAATACCCACTTTCAAGGAACCTAAATTCACATCATAACTGTGAGTAGTTGCTTTTGACAAAAAGCCTTTTGAAATTAAGGATGTAATAGAATCGCCTACAATTAATTCATTATAGGTTTCCTTCATTGGTAATTTAATGTTTGAACTAAGCGGAGTTGCAGTAACACCAAGAATTACACTACTTTCTAAAAATTTGAATAACTTCTTAAATGAATTATAGTGCGCTTCATCAATAATTACTAACCCAACTTGTTCTACTTCCAGTTTCTCATCTTGCAATCGGTTGTTCAATGTTTCCACCATTGCCACAAAGCATTTGTAATCCCCTTGATCAGGAAGCGTTTTTACTTTGCTGTCGATAATTTTGTTTTCAACACCAAATTCATTAAGCATGTTAGAAGTCTGCGCACAAAGCTCAATACGGTGAGTAAGTATCAATACTTTTTTTCCTGTTTCGCTGATGTAGCGTTTCGCTATTTCTGAAAAAATAACTGTTTTTCCACCGCCAGTAGGCAGTTGATAAAGGAGATTGTATTTTTCGGTGTGATTGTTTATTCGATTGAAAATTTTATCAATCGCTTCTTGCTGATAGCCATAAAGCTCCTTCCCTATTTTCTTTTCTTCAATATCAACAGATTCTAAACTCATATTTTTCTCGATTTCGAAATCTTGCAAAAATAGTCAAAAGTAAGGTTGTAAAAAAATTTAATCTTATTTAAATGATTACTCCCTGCGAATTTTTTGAATGGCAATTTTTAATTCGTTTTCAATTGTCTTTAAGCGACCCATTTCCGAGCTGGTAACTAAGCTTATTGATAGCCCTTTTTTGCCGGCACGGGCTGTACGACCGCTTCTGTGAGTATAATACTCTATTTGCTCCGGAAGTTGATAATGAACTACATATTGAAGATTTTGAACATCAATTCCCCTTGCAGCCATATCGGTTGCAACCAGAATTTGAACTTTTTCATTTTTAAAGGCGCGCATCACTTTTTCACGATCCCGTTGTTGTAAATCTCCATGAATGGCTTCAGCAGCAAAATTTCTAGCAATCAACTGTTTTGATAAGGACTGAGTGCCGTCTTTAGTTTTACAAAAAACAATGCCTCTCCCCTTCCCTTGCGTTCTTAAAAATGCCAATAAGGTCTCCAACTTATCCTTTGTATCAATGCATTGAACGTATTGATGTTCAATATCTCTGTTCACCACATTTTTAACATCAATCACCACTTTATATGGACTTTCATCCATGTATTGATGAATAATTTCATTTAGCGAATCAGGAATGGTTGCGGAAAACAGCCATGTATAGCGCTGACCGTTTGTTTGTTCTAAAATAGTATCAATACTGTCTTTAAAACCCATACTTAACATTTCATCTGCTTCATCTAAAACAATTGTTTTTACATCCGTTAAACTAATAGCTTTTCTTTCAAGTAAATCAATTAATCTGCC
>CAYWAV010000124.1:5157-8227 GCA_964456225.1 uncultured Chitinophaga sp.
CCTGTTTGTGCTTGTCCAATAAAATCGAAACCTTCCTTTAATAAATAAGGAATTGATTTGGTTTGAATTTCAGTAGGATCAAAAATATTGTTTTCAATAAGTCCTTTTATAAGTTCTTCTGAAACGCCTAATTCGAGGAAAGTTGACACAGTTTTTTTATTTTAATGAGGTGCAAAGATACTTGAAATAACTTCTCGTTAGAATAGAATAAACACAACCTACAACCTCATCCCGAGCCCCGACACGGAATCTCCCAATTGGTGATCCAAATCATAATAATGAGATTCCGTGTCGTAGCACGGAATGACGGCACCAATTGAAGTGTCGATTAAACAAGACTATTTTGTATATTTACAAATAGAAAAAACATTCTTTTTATGAAATCAAAAAAACACATTCTATCGGCTATCATTTTGCTATTCAGCATTTCTTTTATTAATGCTCAGCAGTTCATTAGAAAACAAGCAGGGAAACAACTAACATTTGTTGAAATGCAACGTCAGTTTTCTGATTTCAAAAGAACGCATGATTTGGCAAAAACGAAACATTGGAAATATTACAAACGATGGGAACATGATATGCAATTTAAAACCAATGGTAGTGGTGAACTTGCTGACCCAGCCATATTTATTGACGAAGCTGTAAAAGCGGCCAATGCAAAAAATGCAAACCCTCCCTCCTCTTCTTTTGCTGCAGGAACATGGTCCCCTTTCGGTCCATATAACTTACCAGCTAATTTAACAGGATATTTAGAAACAGGAATGGGTAGAATCAATTGTATTGCTTTTCATCCTACTGTTGCAGCTACTTATTTTGTTGGTGTTGCACAAGGCGGACTGTGGAAAACTACAAATGATGGTTTAACATGGACTCCCTTAACAGACAATTTGCCTATCACCAGAATTAGTGATATTGTAATTGACCCAGCTGATGTAAACACAATGTATATTTCTGTTTGTGATTTTGAATATATTGATGTGGCACTAAATATTGATGCTAGAAAAAGAAACACGCATTACGGATTAGGAGTTTATAAAACCACAGATGGTGGCTTAACTTGGAATCCTACAGGATTAAGCTTTCAGCTAACTGATGGTGATGCATCCTTAATCAGAAAAATTTTAATAAAGCCAACTAACAGCAATGATCTTGTTGCTGCTGGAGTAAGCGGAATATATACTTCCAATAATGCTGGTGCAACATGGACGCAAGTGTTGGATTCACTTTGCTGGGACTTAGTACAAGATCCACTTTTGCCAAATACACTCTATGCAACATCTGGATGGTTGGCTGGTTCAGGTAAAGGATTTGCAGCCGTTTATAAATCCACAAATTTTGGTGCTACGTGGACAATGCTTCCAACAGGTATTCCCGGAACTGGAGTAGTGCAAAGAATAAAACTGGCAGTTGCACCAACTGATAACAATTACATTTATGCAATGACCGTTGGTTTAGATGAAGGCTCTGCAGGAATTTACAAATCAACCAATGCAGGTGTCAGCTGGACGTATATTAATCCGGGTGTGAATATGTTGGAATACGATGGTGGATTTGGAACAGGTGGACAAGGTACATACGACTTAGGATTTACCGTAAACAGAACGAATAAAGACATTGTATATGTAGGTGGAGTAAATGTTTGGGCTTCTACAGATGGTGCAAATACGTTTAATCCTGCTAGCCACTGGACACAATTTTATGGAAACACTTTGCATTGCGACATTCACTTTATAGAAATACATCCTTTAACGAATGATATTTTTGTTTGCAGCGATGGTGGTGTTTACAAAACAGATAATGTTATTCCACAAGATTGGGCAACCACAACAGGCGGAGCACCTTGGCCAACTGTTTGGACTAATTTAACAAACGGAATGAACATCACTTCTTTTTATAAATTATCCAGTTCAAGAAATTCAACAGGAAGAATTTCCGCAGGAGCACAAGACAATGCTACATTTTATTATGATGGTTCGTCCTGGAGTACCATCTTTGGTGGGGATGGAATGGATAATTATTTAGATCCTTTGGATGATAATGTTGTAATTGGTTCTAGTCAGTATGGAGGATTTTATGTTTCTGTTGATGGTGGCCTTTCAGATATAGGTGCAACTGTAAATGTGAATGGCGAACCTGGAGAATGGGTTTCTCCTGTTGTTGCCGATTATAATACTCCGGGAACAATTTATGCGGGTTTTCAAAATGTTGTAAAATCAACAGATGGTGGATATAATTGGTCGGCATTAAATCAAATGCCAAGTCATCCAATAAACGATAATGAATTGTGTGCCTTAGCAGTTGCAAATTCAAATAGCAATGTGCTTTATGCAGCAAGAAGAATTCGTTTTGAATTGGGTGCTAATTCTACCATGTATACCACAACAAATGGAGGAAGCTCATGGACTGATATCACTTCTAATTTACCGGATACTTTATATTATACAAGTTTGGATGTGAGTCAAACAGATGCAAACACCGCCTTTGTAACATTATCTGGATTTGTTGCTGGTGAAAAAGTTTACAAAACAATAAACGGTGGAATAACCTGGACAAATATTTCATTCAACTTACCTAACATTCCTGTCAATTGTATTAAAACGGTTCCTGGAAGCAATAAAAAAATGATTGCAACGGACCTAGGAGTTTACTTACTAGATGAAGTGTCAAGTATTTGGATTAGTCAGAGTGCAGGATTACCAAATGTTATTACAACCGATTTAGATTTCAATACAGTATTAGATAAGGTTTATGTGTCTACTTTCGGGAGAGGTGTTTGGGAAACAAGTTTATCATCAATAGTGGGAATCAATGAAGTAAAACCTACAGCTATTGGAATAGAATTGTTTCCATCTATTAACGATGGGGCGTTTACAATTCAATTCACTGATCAAAGTTTAGCTGCTGAAGTTTTAAATTTAGAAATTGTAGACATAACGGGTAGAATGGTTTATAAATCTACTTTAACAGGAAAAATAACTTATCAGTTGACTTTAGGTCTTCCATCAGGAATGTATTTTGCAAGAATTAACAGCACGAAAATAAATGGTGTTAAAAGTTTTGTGGTGAAGTA
>CAYWAV010000125.1:0-8211 GCA_964456225.1 uncultured Chitinophaga sp.
GATTAGCAGGTTTGAATCGTTTGAATCGAATGTAAATTACTATCCCGAACGGATAGTAATTTATATTCTCATATGTTGTATTCCGCCAACGTTTCATCGCTCAAAAAAATATCCTTTATTTACTTATTATTTATCAATAATACGATCTTTTCGTGGTATTTTATACTGCTTTTCTACTGTAATTGGCATCAACGCATCAGTGCAGATGCGTTGGCTTTCTGCGAATGACCCGATTTCAGCTGTGCGACCTCGTGGAGGAGGCTATCTACTTGAATTAAAGACCCTAGCTGACCATTTGAAGAAGAAAAGACTTGATCTTGATCTGACCCAAAAGGATGTAGCTTTGAAGTTAGGTGTTACAGAAGATTGCTATTATCTATGGGAGGGTAACAAGGCAGTCCCTCAAGTTCAGTTTATGCCAAAGATCATTTCTTTTTTGGGGTATATGCCGGTCTCAATTGATATTTCAAATATCAAGGGGAGGGTAAAATACTATCGGCATATAAATGGGTTAAGCTACAAGAAAATGGGTAAACTACTCAATGTGGATGCCACAACAGTCGGTGCATGGGAAAATGGCAACAGTATTCCGCATCCTGATAATTCCATACAACTCGAAGCATTGTTTGAAACTATTTTTTAGATTTCTTAAGGGAATCAATAACCACTTGTGATATTGATTCTCTTTTTTTGTCCATATCATTTTGAGAAAGTGAATCGTATTCAATCTTCACCCTATACCCCTTCATGGTTACTTCCTTTGACGTTTCTTCGTGTATTACGTGATCATCCAAAAACGCAAAAAGAGATTCGGGATTACCTGTACGGATTTTTGAAAGTTGGCTGTGAAGCTCCTTTGTAATTTTCTTTTGTAACCGATCAATGGTTTTTTCGTCAGTAGAACATTCAAAAACAAAATCATATCCGGCAGCTAGATTTTTTTCAATATTGTGTATTTCCCAATTATCAGTTGTTGTTACGGTTACTTCACAGGCAATCTTTTTTCCATACCCTTCAATATGCACATCTACCCTTCCGCTTTTATCCTTTAATTCTTCTTCAATTAGTGCCTTATATCCTCGCTGTTCCGCCATTCTTTTAATGAGAGTTTGCAGGTACCGATGTTGCGTTTGTTCTTCACGTTTAGCTCGATATTGTTTACCTGAATCAACTTTAATTTCTTCAACCACCTGTTTTATTTCAATAGGGTCTGTTACTTTTATTTTCTCTTTTGGAGAGTACTGTTTTGCTTCGGGGGTTTCAATAACAATTCCTTCATATGATTTGAATAACAGTTCTTCTACTTCCTTGCGAGTCGAAGCATACTGTTGCCTTGAAGCATCAATAACGGTTTGGTAATGTTCATTTGTAGCTTGGGTATTAAATGCAATTGTTTCTAAGTTAAAATCATTATCCGGTCTTCCGATCCTTGCAATAGCTTCTCCAACACTTAAATTTTGCAGATCGGTAGATTCAAAATGACTAAACCCTTCACTTAATCGCTTTGCATCTGTATCGCTTAACCGGAAACAAATTCCGGTTCCAGCGTTTGCCAGTACACTACTTGCCAGTTCGCTGTCATTTTTTGTGAGCTGGGCTAAGTCTTGAGGGGCTAATATCAATCCTAGATGATACTTTCTTGCACCTGAAAGTATTGCTCCCATTGCTTTTCTACACAATAGGTAATTTGGGTAATAATATTAAGACTATTTTAAGTTGGATTCTATTCCTTTATTCAATTAAATGCATTTACCACCATATAAATATTGATAGATATTTTCAAAAGAATAAAGAAAAGAATAAAGAAAAGGATAAAAGAAAAAAGAAAGCAATATCAAAGTATGCGGGTGATTTCCCACAAGGAGGAACGGAATAAATCGCGGGTATTGTGCGGTGGCTTTGTGATTATGCCGGAAATTCCTTGTGGGAAATCTCCTGCATACTACCTTTGCGGGTTTTTTTTATGATACACTAAAAAGCACATTTAAAAAATGGTTCTGCTTTAACAATAAAGGAATTGCTCCTCGGATCAATTAAGCAAAACACGTTGTTCACTAAATAGATTTGATGTTAATTCTGTTATTCATAAAGGAATGCTTTAAGATGTTGTAAGGCGAATTCATCCCAAGTTTAAAAGTGATGGGTGAGAAATTTCTCACCCATCATGAAATCACTAAACTAAAGCAAAAGGTTTAATCAATTCAATTGAAACTGCAAAGGCAAACGGTCAGTAACAGTAATAACTGATTGGTCTTAAATTGACCGTTATAAAGCAGCAGCCAATAGAACAGATAATAAAACAATATCAATAATACCAAGAATCAACCCTGTGATTGCCAATCCTTTACCTTTTTTGGTCTCTGGGTTCTTTTTGATTCTTACTAGACCAATTGCGCTAAAAATGACTGCAATAGCTCCGAAGATGTAGCCAAAATTAGGAGACCCGTTATACCTGTAATAAAGCCAACTAGACTAAATGCGTCCATTTTTTTCTCATTAGCGTCCGATGCAGCTGCACTAATGGGCTTTATACCAGGATTCTCTATTTCATTGGCCCTAGCTAGTGAATTTTGCCCTACAGAGGGGTATATTTCGATGGGTAAAGCTTCTACAGAATACTTTAGCATAGGATCTTCAAGGGTGATGGATCGAGAAATACTATTATTACTTGTGGTTACAGTTGCAACAGCACCATAATCCGAACTAATAATTTCATTCGGTTCAGGTATTACTGATTGGTTTTGAATTGAATCTACCAGAATATCTACATCATTCATTATAGTGGAGTTTCTTTTCCATTCTGACAGGACAAGGTCATCACCATTAGAATATGCAGTTTGTTCCAATGCGCAGGAGGAAAGTATTGTAACGAATACAGCTAAAAGTAAAAGAATTGAGTTTATTTTTTTCATAAATTGGAGTGTTTGTTTTACTGATTAAAATTTAGAAAATAGGGCCTGTTTACACCGGGATATTAAAATAATGGGTTAAAGCAAAGACAAAGTCTTGCGTTCTTAGTTATTAACCTTATGGCTCTCGAATATGCTGATTAGAAAGTAATAGAAGAAGAGGAAATCGTTTTTTCATGGTTCGTTTCAAAACAGATATCATAGAACTCATTCCAACAGAAGCGACCCTTACCTATAATAATGTCCACAACTTTCAGAACGGCAACGGTATTGTTTACGGCAATAGCGAAAAGATTGAAGCTTTGTATAAAACTATTTTCGAGTCGAAAGATGAGCAAATTCGCTTAATAAAGGAAATGCTCGAAATAAAAGGAAAGAAATAAAGCTTTAAAATCATAACGATTCTTAAGGGAATCAAGCATCGATCAGAAATTAATTTTTCTGACCTTTTTTGTGCTCACTGCAACTATTATTAAACAATAGGCCTCTTTATAAAATACACGACATTCACTATAAATGAGTGATGAATAGGTATATTTTAAAAATAATAAAAAAATATTCAAAAAAATTTGGAAATATAAAATAAACGAATTAATCTTGTTTAATATATAAGAAAACAAAGTAAAACTTAACATGAAACACAAAACGCATGAACCAAGAGTCACAAATGTGGCTCTTATGAAAAAAACACACATACAATAATAAGTTAGCAAAACAAGCATCCCGCCAACTTACCTTTTATCGTCATGAACCCGCGATAAATCAACAACTGTAACGATTCTGTGACAAAAGACTTGATTTGAAATAAAATCAGGAAGCTAAATTATTGTACTTTTTGAAAACGAGATTTTCAAGATATCGCTATCATTTTGTCCGATATTTTTTGTCGGGAAGTATATCTCTAATTACAATTATGAGTTATAGTCAAGTAAATATTACAATGAATAAAAATGACATTTCTACAACAAAAGATTTGTGGGATGTTAGTATAACTTCATTAAATGCCGGACAACAAATAATTGATATTGAATTAACGGTATATAATAATAATGAGGATGTTTTATATAAAGGAAAAAAGGAACTGATAATTATTTCGGGAATGCAGCATTACCTTATTACTCCCGAAATAATTTCAGGAATCACGGAGGAAAATAATTTCCCACAACCGGAAGAAAAGAAAAAAGCTGGCGACAAAAATAAAATACCTGCGGGTGTTTATGTTTTATGCGTGAGTGTTTTCAGCCATGAACCAAAAATAGAACTGAACCGAAGCTGTGATTTTATTACAGTAAAAAATTCGATTACCGATTCTTTACTACAGGCAGGAATAAACAAAATACCGGGACTTGATTTTCAAATACACGGATCGACGGAGGCATTCAGTTATATGGATGTTTTTACCGATAAAAACCCAGTCACAATCGCCCATAGAAACAGCGGAATATTTCTGAACCCATCATTGCAAGCATTCGGATATCCGTTAACAGCATCAATTTATTACGATACGGACAGTGATTTTTATTACCAAAATATACCCACCTTTCAGTTCAACTTCGATACGGATCAGTATCAGACAATTTTGGAGGAACGCTTGCAGCAAAAGCTCGAAGAAAAATCAGGCATCGACCCCGCAAAATATGCATCTGCTGTTTCGATGATAGAAGAATTTAATGGCTTGGAAAGTGTTACCAACAATCCATACTTCCAAAATGAATTAAAATATCTGGACAGTCTTGAAGTTTATCAGAATTATTTAAACGATTCGGCAGCCGTAGAATTATTAAATAAAAAAATTGAAGAATATAGTTCTGAAGATTACACGCAACTACTTACAGATTCTTTGAATGCAGATTCCACGGCAGCCTATCAAATGGCCATGGAAACAAAAGACTCTCTACTGCAGGTAAGGGATTCAGTAATGCAGAAGATCGAAAAAGCAAACGAGCTTATAGAAAAAGCAAAAAGTTATAAAAACATCCTTGATAAAAAGGAGGAACTGCAACATACCATTTTGCAGGATTCGAGTGTGGCAGCAGTAAAGTCCCACTACGACGAATTTAAAAACTTTGATGCCGGAACACTTACCGATCCTGAAGCAATAAAAGAAAAACTAAAAAATATTGATCAGCTTAAAAAAATAGAATCCTTTGTTTCCGGCTTTAATGCCCTGCAGTTTGGGGCCACGGTTCCCAATTATTCAGAGTTCTCGATAAGCGGCGTGTTACTGAATGGATTTAATGTGAATTACGCAATCGGCGATTTTAACCTTATCGGAATTGCAGGCAGAATCAATGATAATTCGTCTCTCTTTCAACAAGACAAGACGCAAAATACCTACAGTAAATTATATGTAGCAGGCTACGAACAAAAGGTGTCCGAAAAATTCACTTACGGCATATATGTGCTTAATTCGGATTTTACGGATGAAGACTCCCTATCCTTTTATAACTTTCTTGAAAGCAACAACGCAATTGCGGGGAAATTTGCTACCTCAATTTTAGAAAATAAAATCAAAGTGGAGGGAGATGTTGCCATCTCTTATGCCCAAAATAAAGATGTAATGAATTTTGATGATGCGGAAGCTGAAGATCAAACCACATCAGGTTTCTGGCTGTTTCAAACCCTCGCACAAAAGGACAATTTTGATGATGGTTCCTTTACCGATAAAGCAGGAAAACTAACGCTTTCCTCCGCCCTCTTTAAAAATAATACCACCGTATCACTGACCTCAAGATATATCGGTACCGGTTTTTATACGCCGGGTAATCCCTTCCTGCTCAACGATCTTTTTAATTTGGAGTTTGGTATCGATCAGAACCTATTGAAGAGAAAGGTTATAGTATCGGCACATATCATTAAAAACCGCGATAACCTTGACGGTTTGAAAGAAACTACTACTTCCTATTACAACATGAAGGCGGGATTGCGGATCAGTTACCCTAAGCTGCCGATGATCAGTATAGATTATTTACCGAATGTGATTATTAATAACTATGACCAGATAGAAGTGAATACACTATCTGCAACTTCGGCATATTCTTACAGAATAGGAAAAATCCCCTGCATTGCCTCAGTAAGTTTTATCAAACTCAATACTTTGAGTGAAACAAATGACACCACAAACTTTCACAGCAGGTTTTATAACGTTATGAATAACCTGAACTTCAAAGAATTCAGCATCCAAACAGGTTGGAATTTGAATGAAGCCTACAGTTTTACGGAAAATATTTCATTCCAGACATTTAGTGTTGGAACAAGATTTACAGCATTAAAATATGTGGAAGTATTTACAAACTTACAAATGACCGGTGATGAAAATAATGTATTTGATTCGGGTGGACAACTGGAATTAAATGTAAGTGCAATTAAAGCAATGGGATTAAAATTGGGCATTTATGTTTATCCCGAACAAAGCGCGGAATACATCACCAATATTCAAAATATATCATCAACATACGCATACATTTCAGCAACATATAATTTTTAAACAATGAAAAATCAATTGATATTATTTATACTGCTATTAGTTACCACAATAGTAAGGTCGCAAGTGTCAGTGACAGCAATTCAACCAGGTCCACGATTTACACTCGACGATCTCTGGAACATAACAATTGTAAGTACAAATCCAAATCTTGCTGATGCTTGGGTAAATGTATCGGTTACTGTTTACGATGAACAGGTTGCTAAAATTGTAACGAGTACAACCAAAAAATTTCAATTTATAAACACAGTGATTAATATCAATAAGGCGAACCTGAGACCTTATCAGCCAATCACAGTTAATTACGCTCAAAGAAGTTTTAAAAATGAATTGGAAAAACAAGGCGGAATATTTCCATCGGGCAGTTATAAAGTTGAAGTATCCTGTAATTCAGTCGGTAATGGTGAATACACCGAGCCCCTTGGAAAATATGTTTACAATATCAACGCAGAATTAATCATGCCGATTCAACTTGTCAGTGTCTACAACAATGACACAATTGAGCAAGCAAATCCAATGTTCAACTGGATACCACCCTACCCACTGCCAGCTGGAAACATTACCTATGAAATTAAATTAACTGAGATTGAGCCGAATGAAACAGCTCTTTCAGCAATGCAAAGAAATCAACCTCAACTCAGGGCTGATTTTGTAAATCAGAATTCTTTTTTTTATACAACTGGATCACCTCAACTTATTAAAGGTAAAGAGTATGCATGGCAGGTGATCGCCTATACAGAGAATGGGAATTTTTATTCGGGAAGTGAGACTTGGAGATTTGTTTATGACTATGGAGAGGATTCTTTGAATATAGACCCGCCATTTTATTTTTTAATGGATCGCGAACTATCGAGTTCCATTGTATACATTGATAGTAATTTATTACCATTAAAATTTCCGGATGAGTACATACGGCTTGATAGTATAGTTTCTATTACAATTACAAACGATAATGATGAAATTGTTGGTGATGAAGCTGATATCCCTTTGGCTTATGGGAACGGAAGTAATTATACCTATATTAATATGTGTCCTGATGAATTTGAATTAGAAAACGGTCTGTATATACTCGAAATAGTATTAGTAAATCAGCAAAAATATTATTTACGTTTTAGAAAGAATAGCCTTCCTGATGCTTGTTATTAAATAATTAGAATTAAAATTTCATATTAAATAAATCCATTCATATGTTACGAATATTAAGAAATAGCAAATTAATGAAAATTGTCATGGTTTTGACAAGTATTCAAATAATTTTCGGGAATGCATTCTTAAATTTTGCATTCGCAAATGGCCCTTCCCAACCAGAAATGCAAGGACCAAGTGCAATGAATGTTGACAATTGGGTCGATCCATTTACTGGTGATTTTAGCTACTCTATACCAGTTTTGGATTTAGGTGATATTCCGCTTTCGTTAAATTACCAGGCTGGAATTACCATGGAACAGGAAGCCAGTTGGGTTGGGCTCGGCTGGAATTTAAACCCGGGTTCCATTTCTAGAAGTGTAAGAGGACTGCCAGATGATTTTAAATATGATGAAGTAATTGATGAAATGAATATGCGTCCGAATAAAACATTCACTGCCACAGTAGGATTAGGAAAGGAATTATTTGGACTAGAAAAACTTCCGGGGGGAGCTGTCGTTGAATCTGATGATAAAATGGGATTAGGTTATAATTTAAATTTTTCATTTAATAATTACGAGGGTATGTCTGTTACTTCCTCCTTTAACCAAACTTTTACCTTAGGTAAATTCGCAACTGTAGGATATTCAGTAAATTCGCCTAGCCCTGATGAGTTTGGGGATGTCGGTGTTA
>CAYWAV010000126.1:0-7643 GCA_964456225.1 uncultured Chitinophaga sp.
TGCCGCTAGCGTTCATCCTGAGCCAGGATCAAACTCTCCATTGTAAGTTTGTTTGATAATGCTCTTCTTCAAAAAAAGAAAAATATAATTTATTTAGGACTTGTTTCTCAACTTACTAGTAGAACATACTAATAAGAGGGATACTCATTATTTCATTTTACTTCACAATATTTTCAAAGAACTTATTTATATATCTATTCTGAACGAATTCAGAATTATAAATTCAAGTTTTAAAGAACGTCCCGTTTTCTTTCGGGGCGACAAAAGTACTAAGACTTTTTTAATCTGCAAATTATTTCGGAAAAATATTTAATTTTTATTTCTCGTACTCTATTTAATGAACGATTCCGTTTTTAAGCGGGGGCACAAAAGTAGTAATTATTTCTAATCTCCAAACATTTTTAAGAAAAATTTTATTTTTTCTTTTGTTTTCTACTCAATGAACGACCCTATCTTTATAAGCGGGGTGCAAAAGTAGTAAACTTTTTGGATCTGCAAGTCTTTTTTAATATATTTTCTAATTATTTTCTAAATAGTCTGATTTGCAGGGTACTATTTTTTATAAAATGATGGAAAGCTAAATATTAGTGAGCTATCCAATGTGCTTTCTGTGGTCGTTTTATTGTTTCTAGTACCAGTAATTGTGTATTTAAGATATGAAAATTAAAGCATTTTCAAAAATTATTACTCCCGGCAAACCAATAATAACTGATATAAATGCTTGGTTTAGCAGAGCAGAATAAGGATTTTAGAGCAATGCGTCCTAATTTTTAAGAAAAAACATGCTTATAAAGAGGTGAGTAATTCATTTCGGTATTTAGTAAGAATGCTTGATTTCGATAGAAAACCAATATATGCTCCTTCATTAGTAACTGGTAAATTCCATTGTCCCGATTCTTCAAATTTTTTCATAATGCTGAATATGTCATCTCTTAAATGAATAACATCTGCAGGTTTACGCATCAGCTCTATTGCAAGTGTGGTATCATACATCCCGGTATTAAATATTTCTTCCTTAATGTCGTCCAAAAAAATTATTCCTTTTAATAGCTTGTTTTTATCGACAACTGGATAGGTATTTCGTTTAGAATGCTTGATGGCATCTACAATCATTCGTAGTGTATCTTCGGGCTTTATTTCTGAAAAGTTTGTTTCGATTAGGGACTCTACTTCTATTTTCCCTAAGATACTGATGTCTTTATCTTCTGAAATAATTGTTCCTTTTTTTCTAAGTTTCTTGATATCCAACGATTCGGGATGAAAATATTTAACTACGACATAGCTAATGGAAGAAACAATCATTAATGGAATGATTAATTCATATCCCCCTGTAATTTCTGCTATAAGAAATATTCCAGTTAGTGGAGCATGAAAGACTCCACATAAAATTCCGGCCATGGCTACTAAAGTAAGATTACCAACAGGCACATCCTCAAAACCCATCAGCCTTAAAATCATTGCCAACGTGAATCCCAAATAGGCTCCAACGAATAATGATGGGGCAAAATTCCCTCCGTTTCCACCGCTACCCAGCGTTGCTCCAACGGCAACTGCTTTAAACAATAAAGTAAACGAGAGAAATAAGAATATTAAAAATGGGGTTGTAAGAAAACTTGACAAAAGGCTATTTTTGTATATTAATTCAGGCCGGAATTCAGCAAGATGTTTTATGCTTTCATATCCTTCTCCAAATAAGGAGGGAAAGAAGGCAAATGTGATGGCAAGTGTAATACCACCCAATATCCATCTCCAATATTTTGACTTTATTTTTTTGAACTTCCGCTCTACTTTATCAAACAAATTAACATAATAAAGTGAGGTAATACCAGCAAGTAGACCCAAGATAATATAAAAAGGAAGGTTGTGGTAATTAAAAGGTTGTTGTAATTTGAAATAAAGTAAAATGTTTTCCTGAAGAATAATTTTTGAAATAAGAGCACCAGAGGCTGATGCTATTAGTAAGGGAATAAATGCCGTAATATTAATTCCGACTAGCAAAACTTCTAAGGCAAATAAAACTCCGGCTATTGGAGCATTAAATGCCCCTGCTATTCCCCCTGCAGCACCAGCAGCAAGCAAGAGTGTTCGGTCTTTATATGATAATTTATATCTCTGAGCATAATTTGAACCTATTGCAGATCCAGTACTTACAATTGGGGACTCCAAACCAGCCGAACCACCAAATCCAACTGTAATTCCGCTTGTAATAATATGCGAATACATTTGCCTAAATGGAAGAAAGCTACCCTTCTTAGCAATAGATAAGAGTATGTTGGTTGTGCCTCTACTCAATTTTCCTTTAAAAAAGCGTTGAACTATAAAAACCGTAATGCCTATTCCAATTAGTGGCATTAGTAGATAAATATATTTGAAATCTAAATTGAGTAGGTGATCCTCTAATATGTATTGTCGGATAAAGTGAACAAATAGTTTTAGCACAACAGCAGCTAACCCTGCACTTGTTCCAACTAAAACGCTTGAAATTATTAAAAACTGCTTGTCGTTGGTTTTTTCGTGTATCCAATTAATGCCTTTTTCAATATAATTGATTTTTTTAAAATTCATTTGTTCGGTTGTTCGCCTTTTTATAATTATTTGCAAAGATAACTTTTACTAACCTTCATTTCGTAGTTTTGTGAAATGAATAATCCATATACAATTCTTATAGCGGTAAGTCTTTTAGTTGTTCTATCGTATGTCTTTAACCAGATTTCAAGCAAACTAAAAATTCCATCTGTGATTTTGCTTCTCCTTACAGGAATTGGACTACAAATGCTTTCAAAGGAATTAGGGTTTACCTTTTCACAAAGCAGACTGCCACTTGATTTGTTAGGAATAATTGGTTTAATATTTATTGTATTAGAAGGTGCGCTTGATTTGAAAATTAGTCGAAAAAAAATACCGCTTATTGGAAAGTCTTTTATTTCTGCTTTATTAATTTTATTGGCAACCACCGCCATTATTTGTTTTATTCTAATTGAATTTATTGACTTGCCATTAAAAATGGCGATTATATATTCTGTTCCTTTGGGAGTTGTAAGTAGCGCAATTGCAATTCCGAGTGTGCATAAGTTATCGGAGGAGAAAAGAGAGTTTATTGTTTATGAAAGCACCTTTTCGGATATAATTGGCATCATGCTTTTTAATTATATAATAATTGGTGATATCACAAGCGCTAACTCCATTTTTAATTTTTTCTTGAATTTAATCATCATTCTTGTTATTTCAGGAATTAGTACTGCTTTGCTATTGTTTTTATTAAACTATACACAATCTCATATCAAGTTTTATCTGATTTTTGCTATTTTGATTTTGATTTATTCTATAAGTAAATTATTTCATTTGCCATCTTTACTTTTTGTTCTCATTTTTGGTTTAATGTTGAACAATGCCGATCTCTTCATAAAAAAACGGCTTGCGAATTATCTTCATTTAGAAAAGCTACAATCCATCACTAAAGAGTTGAGCATGATGACAGCAGAAACGGCATTTATTGTGAGAACGTTTTTCTTTATCCTTTTTGGTTTTTCTATTAATTTGATTTTGTTAATGGACTTGAATGTTATTCTTATCGGTAGCTTTATTGTAATGTCCATCTTGGTAACGAGATATATCTTTTTACGGTTTATTTCAAAGTCGAATGTGTTCCCTGAGATTTTTATTGCTCCTCGCGGGCTAATTACAATTGTGCTATTTTACAGTATTCCAGCACAGCTTCAAACACCGCTTTTTAATGAAGGCATCCTGTTTTTTGTTATCCTTGCTTCAAGCATAATGATGATGCTTGGAATTATGGCAACGAAAACAGAGTATGAAGAAGAAATCGAACACCTGATATGATTGGTTTAGGAGATTCATCTATTTTTTTCATGTTTGAGTATGTTAAGTAAAAAGTATGGAATACCATTTTAGTTCAATTATTTATTAGACAATTTTTCTAACTAGAAAATAAATTTTAACCTCATTCAAATCTGGTGACTTCTTCGTCAGTTAAATGTTCATTAAATAACCAGTCCAATTCATCTTCAAAAAAGAATTTTTCTTCAGCAAAAGCCGGCTTTAATTCATCCATCCAAATAGCATTTTTATCATATTCTGCAAAGAATGGTCGTGCTACCCAATCGGGATTTCTTCCCTGAAGCATGCGTAAAACAAATACTTTTTTTCCCAACATCTCTGATATTCCTAAGACTTGGACTTTCCCAGGAGTGCATGACATGCTTGGACCTCTAACTGTTCGACAAACACCACTCACTTTTTGATAGGCATTTCGAAATATATTCCAAGCGTTTTCGAGTGTAAGTGCAAAATAATCTTGTGCGCCAGTATCTCTTGGGATGAACATATAATAGGGAATACAATTTAGATTAACTTGTTTTCTCCACATTTCAGCCCATATTTCAGGAGAATCATTTATGTGTTTTAAAATTGGCGACTGAGTTCTGATTTGAACACCAATACTTCTAAGCCTTTTTATTGCTTCTTTAACAGCGTCCGTTTCCAACTCTACCGGATGAGAAAAGTGCGCCATTATAGACAAATTGATTCCTTTTTTAATTACTGAACTAAAAATTTCAAGCATTTCATCTGCATCATCATCTGTAGTAAACTTGTATGGCCAGTAGGCTAGTGATTTTGTTCCAATACGAATGGTTTGCAAATTGGGAATGTTGCTTTCTATTAATTGTTTTATATAGGTTGAAAATACTTTAGCTTTCATAATCATAGGGTCACCACCTGTAAATAAAACATCAGTTACCTGAGGATTTTGAATCACATAGTCGCGAAGCTGAGTAGCTTCCCTTGTTGCAAATTTAAATTCGTCCATGCCAACAAACTGCGGCCAGCGAAAACAAAAAGTGCAATATGCATGACAGGTTTGCCCTTGACTTGGGAAAAACAAAACTGTTTCTTTGTATTTGTGTTGCATCCCCATCAGCTTTTCTCCATTCACTTCCGGAACATTGTGCTCTAGCTGCCCAGCAGGGTGAGGATTCAATTCACTTCTTATCACAAATGCAACTCGTTTAATTTCATCTTTATTACTTGTATGATCCAACACTATTTT
Source organism: uncultured Chitinophaga sp. (assembly GCA_964456225.1). Taxonomy (GTDB): domain Bacteria; phylum Bacteroidota; class Bacteroidia; order 2-12-FULL-35-15; family 2-12-FULL-35-15; genus 2-12-FULL-35-15. The sequence goes on from CAYWAV010000126.1 coordinate 5,069, forward strand.
CATTGCCTTATAATGTTCTTCGCTTAACATACCCTTTTGAGGAAATGTAAGTTTGAACATTGGATCATCTTCTAGCTTATCCCAATTGATTAACTCGTTTACAACATAATTATTTGTTTTAAAAGGCAAAACATTTCCAACGACTTCAATTGCCTCTATCTGGCTGGCAGTAAGATTTTTTATCTGTGGAAGATTTTTGTAGTTGTGTAAAGAATATGATTCTAATTTCATCGTTGCATCTTTTGGTTTATGTTACAAAGAAATCTTTTCTAGAGATTAATAGCATTGACAATTGTCAATTGCTATATTTTAATCAGTACAAAAAATTAAAAAATTGATTTGTCCGTTTAACTTCCGAACCATTTAATTTATTATCTTCAATAAGTTCTTTTAATTTTTTTTCTAGTTCATCTATCTCTTCTGCGGGCAAATCCCCTTCTACAAGTATTGCTAATTCGAGAAGATCATCTGTATCGATGGCACATTTTATTGTTTCTATTATTTGTTTTTGAAGTTTAGTCATTGGATTTCGAAAAAAAACCTGATAATGCGGATGCCACATTATCAGGTAAAAATTAAATTTAATCACAACAATAATACAGTGATACAAATGTATTGCATACTAATTGAACTAAAATTGACAATTGTCAATTCCATTATTAATTAACTTATGTAAACTTACAGCATGGAATTTAATATCGAAAAATACCATTTAAAATCCTCGTCATTATTTGATTTTCTCTCAGCAGATCAAACTCGTTTTGTTAAAAGCAAAAGCATCCGAAAGGAATACATGAAAGGAGATTTTTTGTTCAGAGAAAAAAGTTATTCTCGTGGTGTGTATATTGTTAGAAAAGGGAAAGTCAAAATATTTCAAACAAATACCGAGGGAAAGCAAACGATTGTATATATCTATAAAAAAGGAGATTTTTTCGGATACAGGCCTTTGTTAGCTAACGAACCACATCCAGTTGCTGCAGTTGCAATGGACAATGTTGTAATTTCTTTTGTACCCCAAGAAGTGTTTTTAAATGTTCTAGATAAATCGTCTATACTGGCCAGAAAACTGTTGGTTAACTTGACAAAAGAATTTTCTGTTTGGATCGACAAGATGACAATCTTCTCTCAATATGGGGTAAAGAAAAGAGTTGCGCTAAGTCTTCTAATTCTGAATCGAGTTTATCAAAAAGACGATAATGATAAAACTGTTTCAATTTCAATTAATCGCGATGATTTTGCAGGGTTTGTTGGAACAGCAAAAGAAACACTTGTTAGAATGTTACGAATTTTTAAGGATGAAAAAATAATTGTAAGCAAGGGTACAAAAATCATGATTCTGAAGCCCAAAGTATTAATAAATATGATTGATGAATTATAAGAGATGCAAATAAAGGTTTTAAAATCAAAGATTCATAACGCTTTTATTACCGAAGCGAATATTGATTATATAGGAAGCATTACAATAGACGAAGACATGATGGATGCGGTAAGCATTATTGAAGGGGAACAGGTACATGTTGTAAATCACAGAAATGGTGAGCGATTAATTACGTATGTGATTAAAGGAAAAAGGGGCGAACGACAGATTTGCATGAATGGACCTGCTGCTTTAAAAATAAGCAAGGGTGATAAAGTCATAATAATTGCATACGCGGATGTAACTTTTAGTGAAGCGAAAAAATTTGAGCCACAAATAATTTTCCCAAAATCCGATAATTCAATTTGATAATGGAAAAAGAGAAGTTAATAGAATTTATTTTACATTTTAGTAAGAAAGCACTGAAAGAAAATCTTAAAAAAATGAGTATCGAATCTCTTATGATGATAAAAGTTCAAATAGAGCTTGAGCTTCAGCAGCAATTGTTTAATTAAAATCAAAAAAATGTTTCATACTCATTTCTACTCAAGGCTAATCATTTTTTTAATTTTTATTGCCTTTTCAAAATGGTCTAACTTATGAGTAAATATCCACCAGGTTGCCACTTCCATTAAAAGTTTAGGGTTATCATTTTTATTAGCAAAAAATGCATAGAATGACAGCCCAACATTTGAGCCTTTACTAGCTATCTTTTCATCACACGTTTTGATTATTTTATTTTTTAATGATTCGGTCATGTTTAAAAATTATAAGATTTTACAGCTAAATAGTGAAGCCGAAGAGATTATTACATGATTTATCCTAACCAGAGTCGGAATACAAAAAAACATCTTACAAAAAGCGGGATATTGGTTATACTAATCTTTTAAAAGCAAATGCTTTTCCTGATCCTGATTTTAAATATTTTTCGAAATCATACGCTTTATATTTATCAGAAAATACAACGTGTGTTATTAACTCAAAAGGCAATCTCGTTGAAGTATATAAAACTTCTCTTTTATTATGACATTTCATCCTTTCATCAAGGTTGCTTGTACAGCCTGTATAATAAGTGCCATCAACACATTTTAAAATATAAACATTCCACATAAAAATTATTATTGATGCCCTACTTCGCACTGAAAGATACGAAGGGTGAAGACTGGTGGACTTGCCCACCGAAGCTCGCACGAATTAGTATTAAAAAAATGAAACCCT
>CAYWAV010000127.1:0-7549 GCA_964456225.1 uncultured Chitinophaga sp.
CGCATAACGTTTTGCGCACTGGTGCAGTTGTGCTTTTGGGAATGCAAAACTGTCTGCAAATACAATGTTAAATATAAACAAAAAACTTGATGAGAACTAAAATGTGCACAATTGCGCCCAGTGCGCTGTTATAAGTTGGGCGGTGGTAATGTTATTTTAAATTATTTGTCTACGGAGATTTATACTTGCTCGTTTGCGGAATGCTTTTGTGTGTTCTGCTGTCGGGGGCATTAGCGGTCGCTGTTTAAATTTTACAGAAGGGAAGGGGAATTTTATTTTTTCTACGCTACGCATACACAGGCGGGCGGGAGAATGGCAAGCTTATTTGCAGCTAAATATTTTCATTCCTTATTCTAAAGCTGCAAATGTGCTTGCTATTGTGGGTTTGCTATTTCTTTTTTCCTTTTCCGTTATTTAGTTGTTTATTCTTTTTCCCTTCGGATAAATAATTGTCTTTTGAAACTACTTTTTCGCCCGTCTTTATTTCTAACGCTTTTCTAGCGTCACCCGCAATTCGTCCACCTTGTTTTGCTACAACTTTATTTTGAATAAATCCTTTAGGATTTTTTGTTTTAACAATTGCAGTTGTTGAAGCCTCACCAAGCATCGAAAAAATTAATTCAAGGTCGGTCATATGATCTCTTAAGTTTTGACTTTTTAATCCTTTTACTTTTTTGTATTCAGAAGGTGTCAGCCCGAAAGTTGCTTTTGAAATCTCTGCGGTTAGAATTGCATATTCTTTTTGCTCTTTTACTCCTCTGTTTTTCCATTCATCGGTTAACTCCTCGCGTATTGCGATACTACGCATACGTTTTTCTATCCAGTCGTCCGGATAACCTTTGAGTTTATAAAGTTCTCTTGTTCGCTGTGTTGCCAGCTCGGGGTTTTCAATTTCATCTAATCTGTCTGAGCCCACTTGTGCTAACCAGAGTTTAAACGGCTCCGCTTTCGGTGATGGAATTGATTGAATTATACGCAGAAGTCCTTTTGCATTAGCACAATTCAGTTTTTGTTTACCGCCAATTGTGTCGACTGAAAGGGGGGTGACAAATTGTCCCCACCCTTTGGAAAGCTCTTCGTCACGCTTTCGCATTTTCTTTATGTAATCGCTTGGGTTGGGCGTGTCGGTAAGCACTTGAATAACATCTGCTACGACGAAATACCATTTTTCGTCTGCCTCATTCCAAACAGTTCTGATCTTTTTGCTTTCAAATAATTTAATATTGCTCATAGGGCAAATTTAATAATAAATTACGCTGGAATCTTTCCATCCTTAAATAATTTTGGAGCAATTAATTGTTTAATTTCTTCTATATTAACCCCGTAATCTTTTAAAATAATATATGCAGAAATAATGTTTTTATCCAAATTAACTAAGCCTAAATTCACCTTGTTGAAAACACCATTAAATACAAGTTCTTCTTGTGTATGATCATTGATTAATCGGATAACATCGGCTTCATTATAATTCAATGGTAGCCGTATAGTTCTTAAAATTTTATCAGTCTCAAAAAAGCAGGTATTTACATTCACAGTTAGTGTATTAATTTTCATTTTGCCATCTGTAATTTCAAAGCATACCTCTTCAGAAGGATCTAACTCAACGTAGTTATAAATCAAATATAATGGAACTGTTACTTTTGCAGACCCCTTTGTTATGCAGTTTAAATGAAACTCAGCTCCTCTAGCAGCAAATGTTATTTTTGCATTTACAACTGTAATCTCACATGGAACTTTTCGATAGTCCGAATATTTCACACGTCTTTTTGGATAAAGGTGCATAAGTACTTTTAACAAGTCTGTTCTTTTTGCTTTAAATGTTACCATATGTCGAGATATTGTTTAGCAATTACCGTTGCATTTATTTCTTTTTCTACTTTTTTGAGTACTAAACGTGCAAATGAATAGTCTACAGGAGCGAAATGGCGGTTAGAAAACCAAATCGTTTGACTTTCCTTTTTAACACTGATCTTGCAGTCACTGCAAATTTGGCTAGCATCTTTTGAAGTGAAGCCAATATCTACTAGAAAATCCATGCAATCGCAATGTGAAGATGTTACACCTACAACTTTAAATATTTCATTTTTTTTGAATCGCCCATCCGGATGTTTACGAATGGAAACAATTAATTGTCCTGTTTTGTACATGGCAGTTAAGATTAACGATTATTTATTAGTGTAATGGAGGAAAGTAATGGAAGATACAAGAAATGCAAAATATTTATTTAAATATTTACTAAAACTTCATTTAAGGGATTAGTACATTGACAATGCAGCACATGCACCTATTAATATTTACACTTTTTATTATGATTCGCGTTCATTTATTTTATTAAATACTTCTTCTATCAAATTGTCGTCAACATATAATTTAAATGCTTTGTCCCATACATCTGAAGTTTGAGAGATCCAGCCCGAAATCTCAGTAGAGCCAAAAAATTCCCAATCTAAAACATCTTCAAATTCTCTAATTAATTTTATCGACCAAGGAATGTCACCATGATAATTATCGCAATTAAATGCACTATAATCCCAATTATCAATGTATTTTTCAATTAAATGTTCGGTCCATTTAATATGTCGATTCCATGTTAGTGCCGTTAAAGAAATTAAATTTATAAACTTTTCAATAAACACTTCATTCCATATAGGGATATTTAAGCTTAACATTTTCCAATCCAAATGGTCTTTATACTTTTCTATTATTTGAATTGACCACTTGGGTGATGGGTTACTGCTTAACCCTTTCCAGTCTATATAATTTCTATATTTCTCGATGAATGAAATTGACAAAGGCAATGATTTATTTTGAGACAACAATTTCCAATCCCACTTATTAATATATTTTTCAATAAATAATTCAGACAATTCTGTTGAAAAGTCTGCTTTGCTTATACGTTCCCAATCCCATTTATCAGAATATTTATTAATTAATTCTTCTGACCAAGAAATTCCCCAATTTAGACTCAAGCTTTCCCAATCCCATTTTTCTTTAAACTCTTCGATAAGCTCTAATGACCAAGGTAAAGAGGGATTAAAACTTAAAGCTTTCCAATTCCATTCGGTTTTATACTTCTGAATAAGTTCCAACGACCAAGGAACGTTACTAATTCTGCTCAAATCCATCAGCTCACTAATATTTTTTGAAAACCATGATTCCGAATATTTAACTTCTGTTTTTGTATTTTCAAACTCATCAAATAGGGAAATCAATTTTTCAGGAATAGCTTTGTTATCTCTAAGATTTTGCCAGTCCCACCCTTCCCAATTTGAAATTAACTCCTCCGACCATGCAATTCTTGTATTTCGGGATATTAAGTACCAATTCAATGAATATTTTTCGAGCTGTATTTCATTTAAAGGATAAAATTGTGAAACTTGTCTTATAAAAAAATCAGGATGAGCAACAAACAAGTCTATAATTTGCTGTTTGTTACATTGAAGATCTGTGTTTTTTATATTGCCTCTTTCCTCTCCTTGATTAATAAATATTTCTGTTGGCTTGAATGTTAGAGTTTGTTTGGTTCCACAAAAGGAACAAAATTTGCTATCATCGTCAATTTGTTTTCCACAAGATTTGCAATACATAGATTAGTTTTTTTAGTTTTAACAATGATAAATTGAATTGCAATGATTTTTGTTCCTCTTGTGTACTCCTATCTTTTGTCATATATTCCTAATAAAAATTGTTCCCACTTGTTTGCAAAGTATCATCATATAATCGTTTTAATACTTCTTGGGCATGTGTTTTATGTGCCCAATTCGGAGCTCCTTTGCCTTCTTCAAGTTGTTTCGAAGAATGTTCAATCATAAGTTCTAAAGCCGCTTGAAGCATAACAATTTCGCCATCATCGAATGTAATTGTGTGCGCAAATGTTGTCATGAATTTTATTGAATAAAATTAATTATTATGATTTCTATAATTCATCGCATTATTTAATAGTTGTCAAGAAATTTGTCAATGCTCACAAGAGCGTCCCTTTTGCATTTTTCAAATAGTTCAGCTTTTTTGTTCTTAGAGTCATAGACGTCAAAAAGATTAAGCTCTTCTCTACAATCCTTCATTAATTTACCTAATTCTAAATTGTAAGCACCAATTAAATTATATGCTTTATGAATTAGTTCTTGCAGTAATAAACCATTAGATTTTACATCCTCAATTTTTTGTTTTAGTTCTTTTATTTCATCTAATACTATTTTCATTTTCTTTTGTTTAAATATTTAATTAATTCTTACCAAGCCGAAGGTTTCTCTTCATCTTTTCCTATAAACATCCTAAAAATCGGTTCAACTTTTAAAGTTCCATCTGCTTTATAATATTTTACATCTTTAATGTAAACAATTGAGCCTTCTTTTAAATTATAAACATAAGCTCTCATTTTTTTCGACACTCGGTTTCCTGTAGTACTATCGGTTGTTATTTTCCCATTTTCCAATATGTCCATTTTAAAACCGGCTACATCTATTCGCCCCATTTTTTTATCGTAAACAGCATACAACATTCCTCCATTGAGCATTAACCGTGTAATAACTGAATCGCATTTAGTGCCATTGTAGTTCAATTTAGGATAATCGACAACAATATACTCTTTGTTCATTACCACCTTCTTTTTACCATCTTTTCCTGTTTCATAAATAGAGAGCAAAGCCGTTCCAGGTATCAATTTAGTGATGATATAAATACTATCAATTGCCGTTTTGGTAATTGTACCATTGGTAATTTTAATTTCCGAAATTTTATTTTTACCTGCTGCCGTAATTTTTATTTTGTTTCTACATTCAACAAATAAATAGTTGTCCTCCGGAAATATTTTATAGTTGGTCGAACTTCCTTTCACTATATAGTGCAATATTTTACTTGTGTCTTGCTGAGCAATACAATTAAATGAAAGCAAAATTATAGGAAGAAGAATTTTAATTTTCGTTGTCATATAATATCAGTTATATCTGCTGTAGAATATTTGTCTTTTTTGACCATTTTCAACTTAAATGTAAACTCTTTGGTGTTTTTATCCAAATTTTTAAAGCTCTCTTTTGTAAATCGTCCAATAGAGTTGTCTTTTGTTATTACAATTAAAGTATTGTCTTTCTCCGGATCCCAATAAACTTTTCCACCTTTATACAGCGTATATAAAGCATTTTTGCCACTTTCTACTAAATAAACAACCGCTATATCTATGTCTTTCCCGTCTTCGGTTATATATTTTGCATTAACAATAGTGGAATCCGGCATACTGCTTGGACAATCTGAATTCCATATTCCAAAGCCTCTTACCTGAAAAGTACGGTAAACTATTTCTTCAGTTTTGGCAACATCTTTAGCAACTTTTTGGTTCTCGCTAGCACGTGCCAGTTTTTTAAAGAATTCTACAGCTTTCTTATTAACAGAAATTTCACCATTTAGTTTTTGTTCTTTTTCTTTACTTACATTATCATTAACTATTGATTGCATTTTATAGTTATTATAGATGTAATCCCATTTAGCCTGTGCCTTTTTAAGATCTCCTTTTTCTACAACAGGATACGCAATCACATCATAACTCTTGTTGCTATTGGTGAATGTAAGATTATAATTATTGGTTTTGCCAATACGTTCGATTTTCACATCATCCCATTTAATTGTTGCTGTTGAAGGATCAAAGTTTTTGTTTTCTGGTGAAACTTCAAACAATACATTTTCAAATGCCATTAATTCAGGATATTCTTCATAATTTATACTGATAGTAAATTGCTGTTGCCTTTTTTGTTTTGCAATCGGTTTAATCAAATCAATTGCTTCACTTGCTTTTACGGTTTCAGTACCTTTGTTTTCAATTACTACAGTTGGCGAATCTTTACCTGTATAATTCCATTCATCAGATTTTTCGTCAAAATAGTATTGGTTAAATTTTGTTTCGTTTTTATTTAAAGAAACTAAATTTACTTCAATGCTTTTTGCATTAGCAATGAATACCGGCTGTCCGTTTTGAAAAGCGTTCATTTCAAACATCCCCGCTGATTCAAAGTGATATTGTGTTCCAGCTGAATCGTAAGTCATTGGAATTCCTGCAAGTATAATTTCACCCACATTATGAAATTCACGATATTTTAGTTCAACCAATCCTTCTACTTTATTTCCAAGTGCATCAACAAATGAATTAGCTGGAATCTTAATTAATGAACCTGTATTGTAAAGCAATGTTGTATCTTTTGCAACATCAATCATAAATACGGTTGGCATATTGTCAATGCTATTCAATGCTCTATTTGTATTTTCTCCAATTTGCTCTGTTTCGTCTTTACTAAAAAACAATACAGCAGAAACAATTAGTACCAACCCAGCGATGCCAGCAATTATTAGTTTATAGAATGAGCTTCCTGGCTTTGCAGTGGCTTTATCTTTAACTTTTGAAAAATCCACTCCCTTTTCAATTTGCTCTTGTGTAAGCTCTGGGCGGTTTTCGTTTATATTATATTTTTTCATGACGTTATGTTTTTAAATTCGTTAATTTTCAAATAATAGTAATCAACTTACTTTACCAAATATTATTCTTAGCTTATCTATTACCCGATAAGTTTTAACTTTTGCATTATTTTCAGTTATTCCAAGTATTTCGGCAACTTCTGAAAATGGACGTTCCTCAAAAAATCTTAGCTCTAATAACTCTAATTCTTCCAAATCCAAATATTGTAAGGCTACTTTCAAAGACTGACTAAGTTCTTGTTTATCTCGCCCTGTTTCTTCCGCAATGTATCGGGAAGCTGTATCATCAATATTTACAGTTCTGTTTTTCTTAGCTTTTCTATAAAACTCATTTATTTCATTTATAGCAATACGATATAACCAACTTGAAAAAAGGAACCCCTGTTGCTTATATTTACCGATATTTTCAAGAGCCTTTGCAAATGTATTTCCTGTAATTTCATATGCATCCTCAACTGTATCCAATCGTTTGTAAGAGAATTTGAGTATTAACTCGTAATACTTTTTATACAAAGGCTCAAAGCATTGAGGGTCCAACTTTGAGCTTTCTATTAATCCCCATTCTATTTTTAGTTCATCGTTCATAAGTAAGGATTTAATGATTATTTAATAGTGTAATGGAAAATATTAAGGGAAGATACAAAAAATGTAAACTATTTATTTCATAGACTTCTAAATACCATACGCCTGTGGCTTGCGCCTTGTTTGACCGGAGGGAGTAGCGCACAATTCGTGCAAGGCACACCGATTTTGAGCGGTCGGAGATTTCAGCTCTTTTGCTTGTGGTGGCTTGCCAAATTTTAAAAAGGCGTATTTTTTCTTACGCCTTTTTAAAATTAACAAGCAAATGTGCTGCAATGTGTGATAGCCAAAACGGCTTTGCCGAAAAATGTGCGGTGGCGTAAAATTTAAACTTTTGAGCGGTCGGAGAAGCGGTCGCCCGAGTGCAAGAAAGTCTACCGATTTATTTAAGATTAAAAATACTTTTGATTACGATAATTTGCCTTAGGATGATGTCTGCCCGCCTTACTTATAACGGTTTGCGGGCTTGCGAAGTTGCGGATTAAAATGCACAAAACTGTCAAGC
>CAYWAV010000128.1:0-7503 GCA_964456225.1 uncultured Chitinophaga sp.
GTAATGAATAAATTCGCTTTCGGATATTTTTGAATTTCGGGTTTGATGTTGATTTCGATGTACTTCATGTCGGGCTCTTCATTTTCATCAATGCGCATGAAGTTGAGAGCTGGAAGTAAAACCGAATCAATTTTAATTTCTTCTAAATAGTAATGAAACAAAGCCGTTGAAAGTAATTCACCTTGTGCTAAAATAGCACGTTCTTCATTTATCGTAAACATATCCATCGTAAATGCACGTAAATAAGCAAAGTGTGAATCAATGAGCTCTTTTCCTTTGTTAATAGCAGTTTCGGATGAATATAATTGTTTTACTACATCTTTGTACTTGTTTTCTAAGGTATCAATAAGGCTGTTTGCCTTGTCGTTCTCCTTTGAATAAAGCGCAATGGCAATTTCTACTAAATTGTTGGTTGTGCCGCTCATAGCAGATAATACCACAATTTTGGGCGCATTGTCGTTAATCAACTTTGCTAATGCATGCATACGTTCTGCTGAACCGACTGATGTTCCGCCAAATTTTAAAATTTTCATTGCAATAGATTGGTTTTGTATAAGGGTAGCAAATTTAGAATAATTTAACACATTAGCCGAACTTACTAAGAATCGATTGTTAAATAATTTGTTATCTTAGCATCCATAAACATCCCCGCCATACTATTAAAATAGTATTTTTGCAATCATATATGTTCACATTACTAAAGAAGGAAATTCGCAGTTTTTTAAGCTCACTCATTGGTTATATAGCCATTGGAGTGTTCTTATTGCTTATAAGTCTCTTCATGTGGTGGATTAAATCCGATTCGGGTTCCGGCAGTAATCTAAATGTGCTGGATAGTGGTTATGCCACTATCGATCCTTTGTTTATTATTGCGCCTTGGGTGTTTCTGTTCCTTATTCCTGCTATTACGATGCGCTCCTTTGCCGATGAGAAAAAAGCCGGAACAATAGAGCTATTATTAACTCGACCGCTTACCGATTTGCAAATCATCTTAGCCAAATACTTTGCTGGATTTGTGCTCGTATTATTTTCATTGTTACCCACATTAATTTATTATTACTCGGTTCATAAATTAGGAAGCCCAGTTGGAAATATTGATACAGGCGGAATGTGGGGCTCATACATTGGTTTATTATTCCTCGGAGCAGCTTTTGTTTCCATAGGAATATTCGCTTCTGCTATAACCGATAATCAGGTAGTTTCTTTTATTTTAGCACTCTTCCTGTGCTTTTTCATTTACACAGGTTTTGATTTTATCAGTTCTTTTTCGCTTTTCGGAAAAATTGATAACCTCATTTTAGCATTGGGAATAAACAATCATTATGTTTCTATGAGCCGTGGAGTTGTGGATACAAGAGATGTAATTTATTTTGTGAGTTTAATAGCCGTATTTATTCTTGGTACAAGAACAGTTTTAGAAAGCCGTAAGTGGTAGGGAGTTGGGAGAATGGAGTTGGGAGTAAGGAGTGAGCAGTTGGGAGTTTGGAAAACGGATTTGATAGTGAGCGATGTGTTCGTGAATTGCGAGATGTATTCTCCTCTAGCGAGGGGTTAGGGGTGTGTTTGCAGATGTATTATTGAAAGACGTAGCATGAATAAAAGCAGAAATAAAAAACGAGATTTATTAGCGCTTGGTTTGGCGATTGCCATACTGATAATGCTGAATTATGTCGGCTCGTTTGTGTTTCATCGCTTCGATTTAACTACTGAAAAACGTTATACCTTATCGGATGCCACTAAAAATTTATTGAAAAATTTGAATGATGTTGTTTTTGTAAAAGTGTATTTAGAAGGTGAATTTCCGGCTGGATTCAAACGGTTGAGAAGTGAAACAAAAGAAATGCTGGATGAATTCAGAGCTTATTCCGATAATAACATCGAATACGAATTCATCAACCCTTCTGCAAGCTCAGATAAAAAAGTTCAGAATGAAGTTCACAAACAACTTTATGATAAAGGCCTGGATCCTACCAATCTGGAAGTAAAGGATGAAAATGGAACTTCTCAACAAATTATTTTTCCGGGTGCTCTCGTCTCGTATCGCGGACATGAACTTTCTTGGCAATTATTAAAAACACAAATGGGTCGTTCGCCCGAAGCGCAATTAAATAATTCCATTCAATCGTTGGAATACGAATTTGCAAGTTGTATCCGAAACCTTAGTGTGAATATTCGTCCCGAAATTGCATTTATTGATGGCCATGATGAATTGGATACTGCCGCAGTTCAGGATATTGCTGATGCACTTAGCGAATTTTATACAGTGAAACGAGTTGTTATAAATGAACAACTGAATGCACTAAAAAAATACGATGCCATTATTATTGCTAAACCTGATTCTTCGTTTACTGATAAAGATAAATTCATAATTGATCAATTTATTATGAAAGGAGGAAAAGCATTGTGGTTGATTGATCCTTTGTACACTAGTCCAGATAGCTTACGTAGAAACGGTGGAACACTTTCCATTCCGTTTAATTTACGTTTGGATGATATGTTGTTTAAATACGGAGTAAGAATTAATCCTGATTTGATTGTAGATATGCAATCTTCTGTTATTCCTGTGAATGTTGCTATGCGCGGACAACCAGCTAACATTCAAATGAAGCCGTGGATTTTTTCTCCATTGATTTTGCCAACAGGGAATCATCCGATTGTAAAAAATCTGGATGTTATTAAAATGGATTTTGTTTCAAGCATCGATACGGTTGCTTCAAAAGGAATTCGAAAAACAATTTTACTGCAGTCCTCAAAATATTCGAAGTCGATGCTTTCGCCTGTACGTGTGGATTTGCGAATGGTGAATATGCCACAAGATGAAAAACGATTTAATAATCCATACAGAAACGTAGCTGTATTGCTAGAAGGGAAATTTGAATCCTTATATAAAAACCACTTGGATCCCAAAATTGCAAAAGACAGTGCCATTGGATTTAAAGAAAATGGTGTAGAATCAAAAATGATTGTGATTTCTGATGGCGATGCTATTCGTAACGACATTGATTATCGTTCACAAAAAAAATTGCCTTTGGGATATGATAAGTATACCAATCAAACTTATGGCAACAAAAATTTCTTGTTGAATTGTGTGAACTATCTCTGTGATGACTCCGGCTTGATTGGTGTGCGTGCACGTGAATTAACTTTGAGATTACTCGATAAGAAAAAATTGAAAAACGAACGATTAAAATGGCAGCTGATGAATACCGGTTTGCCATTGCTTGCATTACTTGTATTCGGAATCATTTATAATATCAGACGTAAACGCAAATACTCTTCCTAATGGCTAAAAAAAATAGAATTGCAATTGTTTTAGTTATCCTGATGGGTTCGCTCACTTTTTGGTTTATTACAAACAATCGAAAAGGAACACTTAGCGCTGATATGAAAAATTTTGCAGTGAAAGATACTGCCTCCATCACCAAAATATTTTTAGCAGATAAAAATGGTCGCACCTTAACGTTGGAAAAAAACGATAAAGGAAAATGGACGGTGAATGGGAAATACGGAGTTCGTATGGATGCTTTGGAAACCTTGCTGGAAACAATTATGCGATTGGATGTGAAAGAACCTGTTGGAAAAAAAGCACATGATAACGTAATGAAACGATTGGCAGCAAAAGCAGTGAAATGTGAAATATATCAGAATGGAGAATTGACAAAAGCATATTATGTTGGTACCGAAACACAAAAAATGACCGGTACATTTATGATTATGATTGATATTGATAATATGGAAACGATGGAACGTCCTTTCATTACCTATATTCCGGGATTCGAAGGTTATTTAACAACTCGTTATTTTACGGAAGAAAAAGGTTGGAGAGATCGTACAATGTATCAATACAATCCAAATGATATTAAATCGGTACGCATGGAAGTGCCTTACAATACTTCGTTTGGATATGAGCTGACCGTAAAAGGGAATAACGATTATGAAATTAAAATGTTAGCAGATAATAAAATTATTTCCAATGTTGACCCAATTGCCGTTAAACAATATTTATCATACTTTCAAATCCTGACTTTCGAAAGTTTTGAAGTGGATTTGAAGCAAAATCAAATTGATTCGGTATTAAAATCGCAACCGATTAATATTTTAACGGTTACTGATAAAGATGGCAAAACCAATAAAGTGAAATTTTATGCCCGTAAACCTAAAAAGGATGTTTTTGGCAAAGATGGCTTGCTTTTGAAGTTTGACGAAGAACGTATGGATGCATTAATGAACAATGGAATTGATTTTGTGATGGTGCAATTTTACATGTTTGGGAAAGTAATGCCACCAGTGGATTATTTCCTAAAAGGAGGAGCACAATCGCCTCAGCCCGTTAACCTTCCTGTAAATAAGCCAAAAGCATAAACATTTTTTATTAACCAAAATTGTAGAAAGTCCCTGAAAACAGGGGCTTTTTTTGTTAAAAAGTTGGTTGAAACTAAAGTTTTAAACCCCTCTTTTTTTTGTTTTAATATTTATATTTGCTTATTAAGAAAACGAAAAACTATTAAACTAGCCAGATATGAAATTTATTGTTTCCAGTACATCCTTATTAAAACAATTACAAGCCATCAGTGGTGTTTTAAATTCAAATAACGCGTTGCCAATTTTAGATAATTTTTTATTCGAAATTGAAAAAGGACAATTGAAAATTTCTGCATCTGATTTGGAAACAACAATGACTACTTCCATCAATGTTGAATCAAAAGATTCAGGAAGTATAGCAGTGCCTGCTAAATTATTGTTGGAGACATTAAAAACATTTGCTGACCAGCCATTGACATTTTCAATTGATGATAAGAAATACGGAATTGAAATTATTTCTGATTATGGTAAATATAAATTAACTGGTCATAACGGAGAAGAGTTTCCGAAATTACCAGCATTGGAATCAGGTTCTTCACTTGATATGGATGCAAGCGTCTTGGCATCAGCAATCAACAAAACAATTTTTGCTACAGGTAACGATGAACTTCGTCCTGTAATGTCAGGAGTGTTTTGTCAGTTGGCAACCGACAGTATTACTTTTGTTGCAACAGATGCACATAAATTGGTTCGTTACAAACGTACCGATGCAAAAGCAAAAGCAGCAGCTTCTTTTATTATTCCTAAAAAACCTTTGAATTTATTGAAGAATACCTTGGCAAGTGTTAGCGGAAATGTGAAGATTGAATACAATAACACCAATGCATTTTTCTCTTTTGAAAACACAAATTTAATTTGTCGCTTGATTGATGGAAAATATCCAAACTACGAAGCAGTTATTCCAAAAGAAAATCCAAATAAATTAACAGTTGATCGTGTTTCTTTCTTGAGCTCTATCAAACGTGTTTCTATTTTCTCCAACAAAACAACACACCAAGTGCGTTTGAAAATTGCAGGAAGTGAATTAAGCATTTCTGCGGAAGACCTTGATTTTGCTAACGAAGCAAGCGAGCGTTTAACTTGTCAGTATGGCGGTGAAGACATGGAAATTGGATTTAACTCTAAATTTTTAGCCGAGATGTTAAGCAACATGGGTTGCGAAAATGTAAATTTAGAAATGAGTGCACCAAACAGAGCAGGAATTTTATTGCCAACCGAAAAAGACAATGCAGCAGAGGATGTATTGATGTTGGTTATGCCAGTTATGTTGAATAGCTAAAATAAATATTGTTTCGAAGCGTGTCCCCCTCTTGAGGGGACAGGGGAAGGAACACGAATGATTTTTAAAAGCCGTCCCGAGTATTCAGGACGGCTTTTTTATTTCTCACTTATCGCTTTACACCAATTACTTTTGCTATTCTATTTTTTGAAGAGCTGCTTACTTCACACTTATCGGCATACTTTTTCCACTCGTAAACAACACTTTCTACATGGTTAATTATTTTAGATGCATTTTTAATTTTAAAATAATTTGCCAATTCCAAAAGGTGTTTTTTTGTTGGACTCCCACTTTCTCCAGCTACCATTGTGCTATGCATACCATGTCCCGAGCTCGAAAAAGTTAAGTCATAAGCCGGTGCTACTTTCCAATTGCCATTTGCATCCATCAAAAAAGAAAAATTCTTACTATGATCATCTCTGTTATGGGCAAAAACATTAAATGCTGCTAACCGTAATATTTTTTCATAAGCCAAAACATCCTTTTCAAGTTTTAAGGCACAATCCATTATATTTCCATAATCTAAATTACTTAATCTAAAATCATCATGCATTATTCCTGCGGCTGAATGCAGGTGTACGCGATTGTGTCCGATCCTGTCAAAACGTTTTGTTCCAAAATAGGACTTACCCGATTTCCCTTCAAAAAGTTTAGATTCACTCATTTCAATACCCGCATCCAGAGCCATTTTGTAATAAGCATATTCTATATTTGCTATATCAGTGCTATCAGTAGAAGATGAAAATTTTATGAGCCAATGTTCATAATCTTTAGTTAATTGTTTTTTTGTTCCAATTAAATGCTGCGTTTTTGGATTATAACCCACCAGTATTTTAGGACGCGCCCCACCTGACGAACCGCCAAGCTGATATAATTCATCTAAAACATCTATCGTTGTACCTGCAATAATTTTGTTGCTCGCTTTAGCAATGTTATCCAATTCAAGTTTGTATTCTTTGTCTTTGTCTTCTTCCATTGCCGGTTTATAAATTAATGCGCCCATGCCATTGCTTCCAACAAAAGCTAATCGGTCGAGCATAGTAATTTCATTTATATTTATACCTCGGTTTGTTAAGGTGCGATCCAATAATAATTTCCCCCAGCCATCAGGCAGTGAGTCTGCAAAAACACCAAACAATCCATCAAATGGAACAGGGTCTGCTTTATTTATTTCGGTATTTAACTTTAATTTAAGGGGAGATATTTCAATTCCCCTTTTAATAAAATCGGTATAGTATTTAAAATAGATGGCTCTGGAATCGGTTACTAATTCTCCCACTTCAATTTCTTCTTCATTCAACAGAATTGAAACAATTATTTTTTTTACGTGTTCCATTATTTCTTTGTTTTATCACTAAATAATCTATCAATATCTTTTAGATTTTCCGTAGGTTTTAATATTAACTCAAAGTCTTTGATGCGGTTTAAAATTTGAGCTAATTTCAATAAGGACTCTAAAGAAATTTGTCCTGTTAATTCAAAGCGTTTGATGCTTCCCAAGGATACACCTGAACGCTTACTCAATTCCATTTGTGTGAAACCCGCCTGTTTTCTTATCGTTTTATGTTTAAGTGATAACTCCTCTAAAAGGTCAGAGGGGTTTTTGTCAATTCCGTATTTTGTCATTTGGCTAATATATTAGACAAATATAGGCATAAATAGTAAAAATAGCTAATATATTGGCTGTATATTTATTCTGGAATTGTCAAATATAAGCAAACTTGCATTTTTCAATTAGTTCGCTAAATCCAATCTCCTTATATTTGAATACTACCTTGTATGGTAGATTTGCTTTCAGAAAAACCAGAAATAAAGAAACACGATGACTTGCTAAAGAGGATTTTTTGTTGGTTTTGTATCGG
>CAYWAV010000129.1:0-7253 GCA_964456225.1 uncultured Chitinophaga sp.
TCTCCGGACTATTTGCCGACTATTCTTCCATCGTAATCATCTCACTGATCCTTTTATCCTTTATTGCCGGGTTCATTGATGCAATTGTTGGTGGCGGGGGATTAATACAACTTCCTGCTTTACTCATCAATATGCCCAACCAACCTTTACTTTCACTTTTCGGAACTAATAAAATTGCAGCATTAGCCGGAACATCTGTTGCTGCCTACCAATATTCCAAACGAGTAAAATTTGATTATAAATTATTATTCATTATCTCCTTTTTTTCGTTTGTAGCTTCTTTTTTTGGTGCGAAAGCTGTCAGCTTCGTAAAAGTAGAAACACTAAAACCAATTATTTTAGTCATTCTGATTTTAATAGCCATCTACACATTTATTAAAAAGGATTTAGGATCTATTCAAACCAAACAACTAAGCACAAACAAACAAATCCTCTTTGGTTCTTTAATTGGAATTGTAGTTGGTTTTTATGATGGGTTTTTCGGTCCGGGGACAGGAAGTTTTTTTGTTTTGGGATTTGTTGTCATCCTGGGATTTGAATTTGTAAATGCATCTGCCTATTCCAAAATCATTAATTGCATGACCAACATCTCTGCTTTGATTGTATTCATAAAAAACGGAGATTACCTTTTAGGAATCGCAATCCTCATGTCCGTATTCAATATTATTGGGAGTATCATCGGCAGCAAGATTGCACTAAAAAAAGGAAACGGATTTGTAAGAATCATCTTTTTAATAATTGTATCTATTATGATTTTGAGATATGGGTATGATGTGTTTTGGAAAGGGTAAAGTTGTATAAATGATAATTGGATGAAAAAGCAACATCCGCTAATGTTTTGCCCCTCTGGGGCAATAAAATACATTTCTATTGATGTTCTATAAATATTGGGCCTCTCTGAGGCCTTTTTACATTTTAATCATGCTCCTTCAAGTGCAAATACATTGGGTGTATTTGAGACCAATTTTATTAATTGGCTGTTCTGTGCACACCTATAAATGTATCCACCTATAAATGCAAGTTCCGGTTTTTAACAAAAAAATATTGTTTAGAGAGATCTGGCCTCAGAGAAGCCTTTTTACATTTTAATCATACTCCTTCAAGTGCAAATACATTGGGTCTCTTTGAGACCAATTTTATTATATTGTTTAGAGAGATCTGGCCTCAGAGAGGCCTAACATTTTAAAAAAAAACAACATCGCCCTACATTTTCATTGCCCCAGAGGGGCAAAACATTTATCAATGCTAATTAATAGCAATTACTTTAATTCGAAATCAAAAAGATATTCTTCCTTGTATTCAATTTCATTCTCTTTTAAAAACTCTAAATATTCTTCTCTAAAAGATTTTTTTTTATGATGTTCTTCTTGATTTTTAATATAATTTATAATCATTGGAACATCTCTTTTAGAAACCGAAAAGGCTCCAAACCCTGCTTGCCAATAAAATTTTCCTTTCAATACATTCTTCTCGTTAATAAACTTGGTAGAATGCTCCTTAATGTCACGAACACAATTTGATAAGTTCATATTGGGCTGACAATTCATTAGAATGTGAACATGGTCGGGCATCCCATTTATTATGAATAGTTTTTGTTTTTGATTGGTGATGACTCCGGATATGTATTTATATAAATCATCTTTTATTCCCTTAGTAATTAAAGACTCTCTGTTTCTAACTGAGAAAACAATGTGATAAAAAATTTGCGAATAGGTATCTCCCATAAATGTTTTGCCCCGCTGGGGCAATGATTAATTTGATTATTCTCTTCTAAAAATGTCGGGCTACCCTGGGGCCGCAAAAATAAAAAATAATTTTCTTTTTGCAATAAATATCTAATTATAAATGACAGCAAAAATTCCAACCATTTTTAAATAAAACATCACCCTCTTCCTTCTCTCCGCTTCAGCATCCAAAAACCAATAGCGGTTAACAAACTTAATCCTATAAAGAAATAAAACATTTTATCGAAACCATATCTATCGGCAATTCCTAAACCTAATAATGGTGCAAATATGTTTGCAAATCCGAAAGCAATAGAATACAATGCCGAATATTGCCCTTGTCGTTCGTTTGCCGGACGAGATAAAGAATAGTTCATCATAAATGGCATCGCTAAAATTTCAGACATGGTAATGAATAAAGTATAGACGACAGCCCAAATCATCATTCCATCTCCAAAAAGTAAAAAAGCAAATGAAACAGGTAAACAAAGTACTCCTGCGATAATGAATGAGAATACTTTCTGATTTTTTTCCAAGGCGGCAACCAAAGGCATTTCAATAATCACCACCAAAATTCCATTCAACGCCATCAGCAATCCTATTCTATCTTCATCGTATTTGCATACTTCAGAAAAATATTGGGGCATGCTCGCAAAAAGTTGAAAAAAGCAAATCCCGAAAAACGATACCAATACAATAAAAATTATATAGGTCCAATCGCGGTAAGCAGAAGTTGAATGATCACTTAAAACAGCAGACTCTATTTTTTTACTTTCAGCTGTTACTCTCGGCAAATAAAACCACAACATGGCTGCTGCTAAAAAACCGGAGCAAGCATCAATTACAAACAACCATTTATAGCCAAGATACAATGCAACAAATCCACCGGCAGCAGGGCCAATTGAAAATCCTAAATTTATTGCTAAACGAACCAATGAAACGGAGCGGGTTCTATTTTGAGGAGAACTATAGGCAGCAATTGCTTTTGAATTGGCTGGCCGAAATACATCCGCTGCAAAAGCATAACAAAAAATGACCAATGAAATTTCGAAAGGGGTTTTAACTATCAAAAGTAGAAGCAGAATTAGTCCGCTAATGATCAAAGACCAAAACATAATGTCGAAAAAGTTTTTCCTATCCGTTAGCCAACCACCAGCATACGAACCCAACACACTTCCAATCCCATAGAAGCTCAAAGCAACTCCTGCCTCGGCAATTGTAAAGTGTAATTCTTTGGTGAGGTATAAAGAAGTAAACAGCAAAACCATGGAACCACTTCTATTGATAAACATGGCAACAGAAAGTATCCAAACATTGCGTTGAATGTTTGCAAAAGAACCTAAGTAAAGAGAGAGCAAACGATTCATAATCCGCACAAAGATATTTGTTTTTATGCAACCTTTTCACACATTTTGAAGTCTATTAAGAGCATAGCTCTTAAATCAAAACTACTTATGAAAAAACTACTATTACTCATTTCATTTGCATTATTTATTACTAACTCATTTGCACAAGAAAATTGTGGAAATGGAATAGATGATGATGGTGACGGGCTTATCGATTGTTTGGATACTGTAGATTGTACAAGCAGTTCGGTTCCAACGGGAACATTATTTAATACAGCAACGAATGGTGTTGGAGGCGTTTTACCTGGAGGTAGCAACGATGCCAATTGGCAAATTGCAACAGGTTCCATTGCCGGTCCGTATTTTCCTGCAATTGTTATGAGCAGTGTTCCCGGCAGTTATTATACGAGTCCCTGGCCCGATTGTGATTGGATTTCTCATTCTGCAACCGGAACACATTCAGTGAACACAGACTACTATTATAAAATAGAATTTTACCTTCCATGTGTGAATGCATGTGGCACACCCTATTCTGATTCTGCAACCTTTTGTTTGAACATGGATTTTTTCACAGATAATTCGGTGGATGAAGTTTATATCAATGGAGTTCCACAAACTGGAATGCTTGCCGGAGTTCCTGCAGCATCTCCTTATTTTAATGTTGGCTTCAGTGCAGCTGGCGGTTTATCTTTTTCACTTTGCGGTGGATGGCAACCCGGATTAAACATTTTGATCTTAAAAGTTTCTTCAGGTCCAGGCTTCGCAGGATTCCTTGCACAAAATAGCACAACTGCTCCACCTATTTCAAATGACCCAACCATTCTTTCACCCTTTTCTAGTTTTACGGTTTGTGATTCAAGCGCACTAGTTAATTTTGCTGCAGCATCTTCCGGAGGAATTTGGAGCGCAACATGTGGAACATGTATTAATTCGACAACAGGTATTTTTAATCCTTCACTTGCCGGTCCGGGAACATATACCGTTTCTTATAATTTAACGGTTCCATGTCCGGCAGTTGACACTTCTGTAATACAAGTATTAGCACTACCACCCGATGCAACAATTAATGCAGAAGCAGCACATTGTATCAATGATGCTCCTTTTAATTTTAATCCTGTAACTGCTGGAGGTGTTTGGAGTGGAACAGGAATTACTAATACATCAACAGGAACATTTAATCCTTCTGTTTCGGGAGCAGGAACATTTACGATTACACATATTTTTTCCGGAACGTGTGGAGATACAGCAACGCAAACGGTTACAATATATGCTTTGCCATCACCTAATTTTACAGCAAATGTATTTTCCGATTGCAAACCATTTTGTGTCAATTTCAACGAACTTGCAGGAACAAGTTGCACAAGTGTTATGTATTATTTTGGAGACGGAGATTCTGCCACTACAGCATCGCCATCGCATTGTTATAATAATGCGGGAGTATATTCTGTGTCCATAGAATGTACCGATGTAAATGGATGCATTGGAACAACCACCATTCCGAGTATGATTACAGTATTTGATTATCCTATTGCAAATTTTACCATTTCACCTTCTAGTATGGTTGATCCAAATACAACAATTGACTTCACCAATACTTCAACAGGAGGAGTGAATTATGTTTGGACATTTGGTGACATTGCATCGGGGACAAGTAATTTTTCATCTCTGATGTCTCCTAATCACTTTTATTCAAACGAAGGATCTTATTGCATTGATTTGTATGTTCAAAATGCAGGAGGTTGTGCCGACTCTGTAAGATATTGTATCATTGTTGAGGGTGAGGGAAACATTTTTATTCCCAATGTATTTACACCAAATGGAGATTTGTCCAACGATTTGTTTTTAGTAAGCAGTTCGCACATGAAAGAAATCGAATATTCAATTTATGATCGTTGGGGATTAAAGATGGCAGATTATAATGGATTAACTGGTGGCTGGAATGGAAATGCTAAAAATGGGAAACCCGCTCCCGATGGAACCTATTTTTACATCTTAAAAGCAACAACTAACAGAGGAAAAGAAATTAATGCTGAAGGATATTTACAATTGTTATCAGAGAAACAATAATTGTCGTTTCCGCATTGTAAGACAACAAAAAGCCTTGCTTGAAATTCAAGCAAGGCTTTTTAATTAATAGGATTACAAATTATGCTTCCGGTTTAGGAGCATCTTTTGCTTTTAATGTTTTAGCAGCTTCTGTCATTGTTTCTGTTGCTTTTTCTCCGAACATTTCACCTGCTATATCTTTTACGATATAAGATACCGCTCCGGGTTTAACAACTGAATAAAAATGAAACTCAGGAGCTGTGATTTCAGATTCCCACAACAAAAGAGTTGGCTCATCTTTAACATAGCGTTTGAATTTATTTACATCGTTTCCAGCAATATCGCTTTTCATTAAAGCAACATCTCCTTCACCTTCTTCAATAGAGATTTGGAAATCTTTTCCAACTTTGATTTCGGTAGCACCCCATGATTGTTCAACCATTTCTAGCTTTCCTTTTGTAGAATCAGGAACCATGATTGCAAGAGCATTGCCATTAACTTTTAATTGAACTTCCATCATTCCCGGTATGGCTACTGTCGTGTCTTCTGTTTTAGAATCACCACAACTAGCTGTAACTAGAATCGCAGGAGCAACTAATAATAAAAGTATCTTTTTCATTTTATAATTGGTTTGTTTGTTTAGGTATACAAATATAGGAATATATACAATTATACAAGCCTAACTTTTAACAAAGAATTAACAGGCGGGAATATTGAAAATCGACCGTTTTTCTAATTACATTCGTACTACCCATATCGAAGTTTTAATGTACATATACAAATAGCAAGATCCTTGAAACTCTCATTCACACCTCATACACTTTACTTTAAGCGTCCGTTTAAAATTGCACACGGAACACGAACCGCCACTCCAATTGTAATTGTAGAATTGGAACACGAAGGAATTGTTGGTTATGGTGAAGCGAGCATGCCACCCTATTTGGGTGAATCTCATGAATCTGTTCTTGAATTTTTAAAGAGCGTATCGTCCATTGTAGAGCATTGCAAAAATCCATTTGATATTGACACTCTATTAAAAGAGATTGATTTGTTTGCTCCAAACAATTCTGCAGCAAAAGCAAGCATCGATATTGCATTGCATGATTTAGCGGGCAAACTTCAAAACAAACCTTGCTGGCAATTATTTGGAGCTGATAAAAGCAATGCGCCATTCACCACTTATACATTAGGAATGGATGAACCTGACGTTATAAAGCAAAAGATTGAAGATGGAGCCGACTTTAAGATATTAAAGGTAAAATTGAATGGGGAGAATGATAAAGCAATTATCAATAACATAAGAAGCATTAGTAACAAACCTATCGCAATAGATGTAAACCAAGGTTGGAAAAACAAAGAAGATGCATTACTGATGATCGAATGGTTGGCTGATAAGAATGTATTGTTTGTAGAACAACCTTTATTAAAAAACAATCTGGAAGATGCTCGTTGGTTATTTGAGAGAAGTCCCTTACCATTATTTGCAGATGAAAGTATTCAACGGTATAATGATATTGACCAGGTGAAAGATTGTTTCCATGGCATTAACATTAAATTAATGAAATGCACCGGAATGAACGAAGCTTTTAAAATGATTCAAAGAGCACGTGAATTAAATTTAAAAATATTAATAGGTTGTATGAGCGAAACCTCCTGCGCAATTTCTGCCGCTGCTCAATTAAGTCCGTTTGCCCATTATACCGATTTAGACGGGGCACTTCTGATGAAAAATAATTTGTTTGATGGTATCACTTTTACAGATGGAAAGATTACTTTAAATGATATGCCGGGGATTGGTGTAACTCCCAAAGAGGATAATTAGATTTTATTGAGTTTCTATACTTCGACTTGTTTTATGTTGAGTGAAATCGAATCTACTAAGGTGCGTCACACTGAGCGGAGTCGAAGTGTTTTGCATTTGAAAGGAAAGTAATGTATGTGAGGAAAGTAAAGGGCAAAAAAAAAGCCCCGAAGGGCTCTTTCTTACTTTTTCTTTTTAGCTGCTTTTTTTGCTGTTTTTTTAGCTGCTTTTTTAGCTGCTTTTTTTGGAGCTGCTTTTTTCTTAGCTGCTTTTTTTGGAGCAGCTTTTTTTGCTTTTTTTGCCATGGTTTTTTTTGGTTATTAAATTATTTGATAC
>CAYWAV010000130.1:0-7130 GCA_964456225.1 uncultured Chitinophaga sp.
GCGGCTGATCAAGTTGTAAGGATTCCCGTTCCGGAAAATTTATCGGAATTTTTTAGCCAGTTTACTTTCCCTGATTTTTCAGCAATAACAAATTTTGAAGTTTGGAAAGTCGCTATTGTAATAGCCATAGTTGCAAGTCTAGAAACATTGTTATGCGTTGAAGCTACCGACAAAATGGATCCATACAAAAGAGTTACGCCAACTAATAGAGAATTAAAAGCGCAAGGATTAGGAAATGTTATTTCCGGTTTAATTGGTGGATTACCTGTTACTCAAGTTATTGTTCGCAGTTCAGCAAATATAAACTTTGGAGGCAAAACTAAAATGTCAGCGATTTTGCATGGTGTATTCTTATTGATAAGTGCCCTTACTGTTGCAAGTGTTTTAAATATGATACCATTGGCTAGTTTAGCTGCTATTTTATTTATTGTTGGATATAAATTAGCCAAACCATCGCTTTTTAAACAGATGTATAAATTAGGATGGGAGCAATTTATCCCATTTACTGCAACTGTTGTAGCAATTTTAGCAACGGATTTATTAAGAGGAATTACTGTAGGAATACTCGTTGGCATCTTTTACACCTTACGCCATAGCTATCGCAACTCTTATCATTTGAAAGACATTATAACAAATGAAAAAGGGCAGGAAGTTCGTCATCTTGTTTTAGCAGAAGAAGTTTCTTTCTTTAACAAAGCTAGCGTTATTCAAGTTTTGGATGCTATTCCGGCAGATTCAAAAGTGATTATTGATTGCACTAAGTCAAAATCAATTGCACATGATGTAGTTGAAATAATACAGAATTTTAAAATAAATGCAAAGTCTAAAAACATTGCGGTTGAAACCATAAACTTTATTGAAACTAAATAATTTAACCATCTAATCTAAAAAAAATGAAAACATTAACGAAAGAAATGCAAACAGCCATTTCACCTGCAATGGCCTTAGACTTATTAAAAGAAGGAAACAAAAGATTTGTTAACAACCTAAAAGTGAATCGCAATCTTTTGCAACAGGCAAATGAAACATCTGACGGACAACACCCTTTTGCTGTAATCTTAAGTTGTATAGATTCCCGAACTTCTGCTGAATTAATTTTTGACCAAGGCTTAGGAGATGTGTTTAGTGTTCGTATAGCTGGAAATATTATCAATGAAGATATTTTGGGCAGCATGGAATTTGGTTGTAAGGCAGCGGGGTCGAAAATTATTGTTGTTTTAGGACATACAAAATGTGGTGCTGTAAAAGGTGCTTGCGACCATGTAGAAATGGGGAATCTTACGGCATTACTCTCTAAAATTAGACCAGCCGTTGATGACGAAGTAACAATAAAGGAAAACCGTAACTCGGGGAATTCAGAATTTGTTGAAAAAGTAGCAGCCATCAATGTAAAACGAACTACTAAAGCCATTATGGAACGCAGCCCGATTTTAAAGGAAATGATTGAAAGCGGAGAAATAGGAATTGTAGGCGGAACACATGATATAACGACAGGATTAGTTACATTTTATTCTGACACTTTAATCATTAAATAATAGTAATACCGATGCTGCATTTGTAATTTCTGATTTCAGCCGCCTAAACAAATGCAGCATCGGCATTATAAAAAAACATATTAGTGATAATTTATAATAACTAATGGTATAACAATGACATTTTTTGAACGTGAAACAAAAACAGCCCTTCAAGCAAAGGAAGATGCGCAATGGATTGCCTTTGCTCCTTTTGTTTTTCAGACAAGTAAAGTATTACGCGATTCTGGAATTCTTGCTATTGTTCAAGAAAGCAGGAATAATGGGTATACATTAGACGAGGTAGTCGAAAAGTCAACCCTATCGCTCTACGGTGTTCGTGTTTTGTTAGAAGGCGGATTGGGAATTGGTTTGGTGCATTTGAAGAATGGCAGATTTACACTTTCTAAGACAGGATTTTTTCTGTTAAACGATGAATCGACAAAAGCCAATATGAATTTTACTAATGATGTATGCTACAAAGGGTTGTTTGATTTGGATAAAGCAATAGAAACAGGCAAGCCTGAAGGGCTAAAAGAATTTGGTTCATGGAATACTATTTACGAAGGATTATCAAAACTTCCTGAACCGGCACAAAAGAGCTGGTTTAATTTCGACCATTTTTATTCGGATGATGCATTCCCCATTGTATTGCCATTGTTATTCAAAGATAAGCCAAAAAAAATATTAGATATTGGCGGGAATACAGGAAAATTTGCCATTCAATGTGCTTTATTCGATCCCGATGTGCATATCACCATAATGGATTTGCCAGGACAATTAGAAATGGCAAAAATTAATGTTGAAAAATTGGGATTGTCTGATAGGATTACTTTTCAAACTGCAAATGCATTAGATGAAAATCAAAAAATTCCTGCAGAATTTGATGCAATATGGATGAGTCAATTTTTAGATTGTTTCTCCGAAAACGAGATTGTCTCTATTCTTAAACGTTGCGCTGAAGCAATCAATGAAAAGGCAAGAGTTTATATTCTTGAGCTATTCTGGGATAAGCAACGCTTCGTTTCTGCTGCATTTTCACTACAAATGACCTCTATTTATTTTACAGTAATGGCAAACGGGAACAGCCAGATGTACAACTCAAAAACTTTTATAAATTTAATTGAGCAAGCAGGTCTGGAGTTAGAGGAAGAAACAAGTCAAGTTGGAATATGTAACACTTTTGTGAAATGTAAAAAAAAGAGTAGTAAATGAAAAAAAGTTTGAGTCTCCAAAAATTGAAATTTTACATTTTTTTTTCTTTAATCAGCTTTTCAACCTTCGGACAGGCGCCATCTGAAGCAACTGGAATTTGGTTTATGGGATTCAATCAAACGCGCCTGCACAAAAATTGGAGTATTCATGCAGAAGCACAGTATCGCAGTTTTGAAATCCCTCTAAACTCCGAACAAGTGCTTCTGCGTGGAGGCGTTAATTATCATATAAATAATTCGGCTTTTGCAAGTATTGGATATGCTTATATAACAAATTATAGTTATGATAAAGAGCAATTACAAGGCGTTCAGGTTTCAGAAAACCGTATTTGGCAACAATTTTTGATGCGAAACAACGTTGGCAGATGTTTTTTTGAACACCGATACCGCCTTGAGCAACGGTGGATACAATCAAACAATAACAACCGATACCTTGACAGGATAAGGTATTTGATTCGAGTTACTGTACCTTTGAATAAAAAAGTAGTAGAAAAAAAGACGTTATTTCTTAGTTTTTATGATGAGGTATTTATTCATTTTTCAGCTACACCATTTGATAGAAACCGACTATACGGAGCTATTGGTTATCAGTTTTTACCAAATGCAAACATTCAGCTTGGATACCTAGCTCAAACAGTAAATAATACTACAAAGCAATATTTACAGGCAGCTATTTTTTATAATGTTGATTTCAGAAAAAAGACAACAGAATGATAACAATTCACATCATAACAAAAAACACCATTCAGGCGAGAGCAATTGCCGGAGAATTGTTTAAAAGAAATTTTATCGCAAAAGCACTGATCTCAGAAAACATACTTTTTCTTGGAAAAAATGGAAATGAAAGGAGTGACTCGAACACTACACTGCTCGTTACAATTGGCAGAGCAGCATACTGTTCGGATATTGCGGCACTTATTAAACATTTATTCCCAAAAGATGAACCGTTATTTTATGCTTTTCCAATTGTTAATACAAATATCATTGTAGAAAAAATCGAAATAACAGAAGAATAAAAACATTTTATGAGCTAAATTTTAAAACTGGATCTGCTTAAATAATAAAGCGTAACAAAAAATGATAGAAGATGTCTTAATTCCTTTGTTTTCCTTAATCGCATTAGAGATAATCTTGGGCGTTGACAACATTATTTTCATATCCATTTTAGCCAATAGACTTCCCGAAAATCAAAGAGACAAATTAAGATACTGGGGAATAGGTTTGGCTGTAATATTTCGGTTAATTTTATTAGCATTTATTTCATTGATATTAAAACTAGATCAGACTTTATTTACCATTATCAATAAAGACATTAGTGGAAAAGGTTTAATCTTAATTGCCGGTGGTCTTTTCTTGATTTATAAAAGCACCAAAGAAATTTACCACAAAACAGAAATTGCCAACAGCGATAAACCAACAGGAAATAAAACAGTGGCATTTCGGCAACTGCTTTTAGAGGTTCTCATACTTGATTTAGTCTTTTCAATTGACTCCATCATTACAGCAGTTGGCATGGTGGATCAGCTTTGGATTATGTACGTTGCCGTAATTGTTGCTGTTATAATTATGGTCATCGCCTCCAAACCGATACACAACTTTATTAATAAACACCCCTCTTTTAAAATACTCGCACTATGTTTCCTGATGATGATAGGCGTTGCATTACTAGCTGAGGGCTTACATTTTGAAATACCAAAAGGATATATTTATTTCTCAATGGCATTCGCATTTTTGGTGGACATTATCCAAATGAAAACTGTTAAGAAATGATATAAAAAGAACCACAGCAAATAGAATAAGAAAATGGAGCTAAATAATTTTTACAACAAAAAAATAGGAATACTTGGCGGTGGTCAATTAGGTAAAATGCTTTGTATTTCCGCTGCTAACATGCACCTTAAGACAATTGTACTTGACCCTTCCTTAAACTGTTCAGCATCATTGGTTTGCAACCAGGTTCATGCCGGCAATTATAATGACTACGAAACAGTTTATCGCTTCGGCCAGTTGGCCGACATTATCACCATTGAAATTGAAAATGTAAATACAGAAGCGTTGATAAAACTGGCTGAAGAAGGCAAAACAGTACACCCTAATCCGCTTTCACTACAAATCATTCAGGACAAGGGATTGCAAAAAGAGTTTTATGTAAAAAACACTCTTAAAAGTCCGCCTTATATCTTATGCGAAAACAAAGAGAAAGTGAAGGAGCTAATCACAAATGGAGAAATTTCATTTCCATTTGTACAGAAACTTCGCAAAGCAGGATATGATGGAAAAGGTGTAGCAGTAATAAATACTCCGGATGATATACACAAGCTGATGGATGCGCCTTGTGTGATAGAACAAAAAGTGAAAATTAAAAAAGAATTGTCGGTCATCGCTACAAGAGATATTTTCGGCAATGTGAATTGTTTTACACCTGTAGAAATGATATTTGACGAACAAGCCAATCTTGTAAAATATCTTTTTTGTCCTGCACAAATTAGTGACAATATCGCAGAAAGTGCCATAACATTAGCAACTAAAACAATCAAGGCTTTTGATATTGTGGGAATACTTGCGGTTGAACTATTTTTGAATGAAAATGATGAACTGCTTATTAACGAAGTGGCTCCTCGCCCCCACAACAGCGGACATCACACCATTGAAAGCGCTTTTACATCTCAATACGAACAGCAACTGAGAGCAATATTAGGCTTATCGCTTGGAAGCACAGGAATGATAATGCCTTCGGTAATGTTGAATATTCTTGGCGAACCCGGATACAAAGGTGCAGTAAAATATGAAGGACTTGAAAAATGTATGGAAATAGAAGGAGCAAAAATACACCTTTACGGAAAAACAGAAACCAGTCCATATCGTAAAATGGGACATATCACCATTCTTGATAACTCCATTGAAAATGCAAAAAAGAAAGCAGAATATATTATTAACCACTTAAAAGTCATCGCATGAAAAAACCATTAGTAAGTATAATTATGGGAAGCAATTCTGACTATCCTGTAATGAAAGAAGCTGCTGAAATTCTTAACGAATTTGAAGTACCATTTGAAATAAATATTGTTTCAGCCCACCGGACTCCCGACAGAATGTTTGAGTTTGCTAACACCGCTCATAAACTTGGCATTAAAATAATTATTGCCGGAGCGGGAGGTGCCGCTCACCTGCCGGGAATGGTTGCATCCATCTCGCCCTTGCCTGTAATTGGAGTACCTGTAAAAACAACTAATTCAATTGATGGATTGGATTCGTTGCTTTCTATTTTACAAATGCCTGCAGGCGTTCCGGTAGCAACGGTTTCATTGAATGGAGCAAAAAATGCCGGTATTCTTGCGCTCCAAATGCTTGGTGCAAATGACGAGGCACTTTATAATAAATTGAAACTTTATCAGAATCCTGAAAAGGGAATTTCAAAAGAAAATACAAACAATGCCTAAAGACCAAAGCATAAAATCAGTTTTAATAATTGGTAGTGGACCAATTGTTATAGGACAGGCATGTGAATTTGATTACTCCGGCTCACAGGCAGCACGCTCACTTCGGGAAGAAGGAATTGAAGTTTCACTTATAAACTCCAATCCGGCAACCATTATGACGGACAAGGTAACTGCCGACCACGTTTACCTTTGGCCTCTAAATCATCATTCGATAATCAAAATTCTTGAAGAGAAAAAAAAGGAAGGAAAAAACATTGATGCTGTTTTACCTACTATGGGCGGACAAACCGCATTGAACCTTGCCATCAAGTGCGAGGAAATGGGTATCTGGGAAAAGTACGGAGTGAGGATGCTTGGAGTTGATGTCAACGCAATTAATACTTGCGAAGACAGGGAATTATTCCGAAAAAAAATGGATGAGATAGGAGTTGGAACAGCTCCGGCAAAAATTTGTCGTTCTTTTTTAGAAGGAAAAGAAATTGCTCAGGAGTTTGGAGTTCCTTTGGTAATAAGACCCTCTTTTACTTTAGGCGGTACCGGTGGTGCAGTAATTTATAAAAGGGAGGATTTTGACGAAGCCTTAAACCGGGGGTTGCACGCATCACCAATCCACGAAGTTCTTATTGATAAAGCGCTGATCGGATGGAAAGAATATGAACTGGAACTCATGCGCGACTCCAACGACAATGTTGTAATTATTTGTTCCATCGAAAATTTTGATCCGATGGGCATTCATACAGGCGACTCTATTACTGTTGCCCCTGCACAGACACTTTCAGACTCAACATATCAGAAAATGCGGAATATGGCAATACTGATGATTCGCTCCATTGGTAACTTTGCCGGAGGATGCAATGTTCAGTTTTCAATCAGCGCGGATGAAAAGGAAGATATAGTAGCCATAGAAATTAATCCAAGAGTTTCACGTTCTTCTGCACTTGCTTCAAAAGCAACCGGATATCCTA
>CAYWAV010000131.1:0-7028 GCA_964456225.1 uncultured Chitinophaga sp.
GTTGTTATTTTATTGTCTTTTCGTCCGCCCATATAATAGTTTGTTTATGTTCTGGTCTATTGAAAATATTTATATCTCCTAAATTTTTATTTGATAAGTCGAATGATTTGTCAACTGAATAAAAGTCAAACCCTAACTTAATTTTAGTTTCCTTACTACTACATCTGAAATGTGCCTGAAAGTCATATTGTCCTTTTGGAGCTATTTTCATTAGTCTGGGAAAACTACCGTTGCAATTCATAAAAGGCGTCAACACAAATTTAGCTGTGTCATAAAGCAACGAATATTGTTCTCCGTCACACGAAGAAGATAGAAAATAAACCGTGTCTTCATTGTCGTTAAATAGCGAAGCTTTAATTTCAATTGTCTCTTGAAAAGTATTTATGCGTCCTACTGAAAAGTCGAAACGGATATTTTCTTTTGCTTTTATTTCTGTATTGTCAGAACCTATAACATTTGCTTCGATTTTGTTTTTTTGCCAACTTGAATTGCAAGAAAATCCCGCAGTCAGAATAATTAAAAATAGAATTTGTCTTGTCATTACGTTGTCGTTTTACAATTACACATAACGAAAGTCGCGTTGGCGATGCCCCAACATGGTGGAACGCTTCGTTCACACCTGTCGGGGGTAGCGCCCAACGCAGTGTTAGGGTGGCGGCCTTGCCGGCACACGAACACTGTGTGGGTTTCAACGCGACTTTCGTTAGGGTCCCGCACTCGCCCGCGCTTTGGCGGGGCCGTTGCGAGGCTGGACCCTAACTTGTTTATACCTCTGTAATTTTACTGTTTTACGCTGTTTACCACCCTGATTTGGGGGTGTAACAACGTATGCATAACTTCCTTTACGCCCTTCTACTTCTTTTTGTCGCTCGTCCGCATAGTACTATTTTAAGCAACCCTCAAAATCTTTTCCATCTTTCGTCCTTTCGCTAATTCATCAACCAATTTGTCCAAATATCTTACTTGTTGAGTTAAGGGATTTTGAATGTCTTCTACAGGATAACCACATATTACACCGGTAATCAGGTGGGCATTGTCGTTTAATGTAGCCTTCTGAAAGAATTGTTCAAAGGTCACTTTTTCTTTAATGAGTTTCTGCAACTTTTTTTCATCATAACCTGTCAACCACTCTATAACTTTATGCAATTCATTCTTCGTTCTCCCTTTCTTCTCAACTTTAGTTACATAAAGCGGATATACCAATGCAAAAATCATTTTTGCAAAACGCTGATCGTGATTATTTGTACTATTCATTTTGCGAATTTTTCAATGCAAATATTTGTTAGTGGGTTGCCATCTTAGATAAGCCAATGGTCTTTAGAATCCGATTAGCTTCCTTAACCTTATTGGGAAAAAGAATTTTGTTAGCAAGTTTATCAAGAGACTTGTTGATCTTTACAATAGGCGTTTTAGACTTATTCAATTGCTTAATTGTCATTTTTCCAACTTCATGAGAATTTAAAGGTACAGAACATTTTATTGCCTTGGAATATTTTTTAATTACCTTATTCTTTGAACAAGGCAACAATAGAATAAGCCAATCTCAAGGTTAAATTTTGTTGAGTTGTTTGCCGAGGTAATTCCCCATGCTAAAACAGGCTTGCAGTAAATATCCACCGGTGGGTGCATCCCAGTCGAGCATTTCTCCAATGGCGTAATGCCCGGGTAATTTTTTTAATTGAAATTTTTCGTCTGTTTCGTGCAATGCAATTCCTCCCACGGTAGAGATGCTCTCATCAATGGTAGCCATCCCTGAAATTTGCAAGGGCAGGTGTTTTATTTTCTCAGCAAGAACCGTTGTATTTGAAAAATCTTCTTTGGATAAAATGGATTTCAACAATGCAACCTGAACCTTGGTTAATTTTATTTCCTGCAACGCATTAGAAACATTTTGATTACCGGTCGAAGCTAACTTGGTTTGAATTGTTTCTAATGTTAATTGAGGCTTGAGGTCAATGTATATGGTTGCTGTTTTATTTTCACTGAGCTGTTTGCGAATTTGCGGACTTAAGGCATAAACAGCACCGCCTTCAATTCCGAATTTGGATATTACCAGTTCTCCTTTCTTTTCTTTTCCATCACAAGATGCAGAAATGTTTTTCAGCGGCTGCCCTTCAGCGTTTGCCCTGAAAAATTTATCCCAGTTAATATGAAACGCGCAGTTGGAAGGCTGGAATGGAATCTGATCAATATTTTGTTTTTCAAAGTACTGCGTCCATTGTCCATCACTTCCGGTCTTGCTCCAGCTTGCACCGCCCAGGGCAAATACTACGATATCTGCTTTTACGATTAAAGGACCGCTTTCATTTTTAAATACTAATTCTTTTTTATCATTCCATCCCTGCCACTCGTGCTTTGTTTTTATCTGAACATTTTTATTTTTCAATTTATCCAGAAATGCATTGAGTACCCCAATGGGTTTAATTTCTTTTAAGGGGAATACCCTTTTACTGGTGCCTATAAAGGTTTCAATCCCTGTATCCTTCAACCACTTTTGCAGATCCTGATTGGTAAACGAGCGAATGCTGTTTTCCAAAAAACGAGAGGGAGTATAGCGTAAAATGAATTGTTCTAATTCTTCGGAGTGGGTAAGGTTAAAACCTCCATCTCCCGCCACTAAAAATTTACGGGCAGGCGCAAAGTTGCGCTCGTAAATAATAACATCAAATATATTTTCATCCAGCGTAGCAGCCAGCATCAGTGCTGCCGGGCCGCTTCCGATAATTGCAATTGATTTTTTCATGCTTTGGAACACGAAACCCAGCCTTTTGGGTAGGTGCTGTTGTAAGCTGTTTTTGGTTATTTAAAATATTCGTCAATTTCAGGTCTATTATAATCAAGAATCCATTTGTTTAGACTTTTATAGATTGGTCTTAACTTTTCTTTGTCATTACTCCAAACATCACAACCTCTATCATCATATATTCGGAATCCAATTTTATTTGAGATAGAATAATAGTAAATATCTTGAGGAATTGTTGGTTCAAATCCCATTTCTAAATTCGTTCTTCCTAGCAATATTTTATAAATTGTTTCTTCGTCAAGTGTTATGTTTCCAAGGAATAAATCACAATATAGTTTATCCTCAAAAACATGCTCAGTTTTATTGCCTAATTCGTCTATTTCGTAATATGTTTGTTCGAATGGACTTTTTATTTTTGTTAGATTTTCGAATGATACTAATTCTGATAGATATGGTTTATTTCTCTTTTCTATGTCAAAGAAATAATTTTCATATTCTTCTATGGCAATAATTATCTCTTTATAACCAATAGACTGTTTGTATATTTCGGTAGCCCTATTTACAGCCTGATTTACACGTTTAATAGTTCCATTTTCTAAAAATTCTCCACCCAATTCAAATCGAAGATTATATTTTCCGTGAATTGAACCTAAGTTCAATTCACGGAATTTTTCATTTAAATATTTTTTTATGGCCTTGTTCATTCAAATGGCTTACAGCTTGTGTATACACGGAATATATCCGATTGTTAAGTTCTTGGCAACGTTGTTATTTTTGGCTTTCAAGTGTATTTTTTCCAACATTGTATGCATATACTGCGGCCGGCAAATATTGGATTTGAATATTATTATACTCTTTTACGCCCGATTTGTCTATGGTGGTTACAAGCGCCTGCTCAAGGTTATTTTCTTCACAGAAGTAAGCCAGGCTTTTTAACTCGTTAGGTGCTTCGAAATACCGGTTGCTCCATTTAATTTCCACAGCCCAATCGAGCCTGTTGGTTTTCCGACTTATATTTACCAAATCCATTTCTCCGTTCTTCCACCTCGCGTAGTAAGGAATAAAAGAGGTCCGTTGCATCCATTGGCTGAAGATCGCAGTTTCTACAATTGCGCCCATACCATCCGCTTCAGCTGTTAAGGGTGCAAATAAAGCGCTTCTTAAACTTGGATTTGTTAGATAAATTTTAAAGAAATTCTCCCGTTGAAAACGTCCGGCTTTCTGATCCACACGTTTTACAATATGAACTAAAAAAGCTGCTTCTAAGTAAGATAAATACTGACGCAGCGTATTTTTTTTTACTCCGCTGCTTTTGCTTAATTCATCAATGCTGCATTCCTGCCCGCTGTTCCACGATATGGTTGTAAATAGTGAGTTCAACTCCTGCACATCCTGGATGCCATATAAACTGGGCAGATCCCTTAAGAGCACCTTATCAATAATATCTGACCGCATAAACCTACTGGGATTGCTTTGGATCTCCTGATTGAATATTACTTCCGGATAACCTCCGAAATTGACATAATCAATAAAGTGTTTATTTAATTCAGAGAT
This sequence comes from uncultured Chitinophaga sp., assembly GCA_964456225.1. Taxonomy (GTDB): domain Bacteria; phylum Bacteroidota; class Bacteroidia; order 2-12-FULL-35-15; family 2-12-FULL-35-15; genus 2-12-FULL-35-15. Next base: position 4,298 of record CAYWAV010000131.1, read on the forward strand.
GTTGGTTGTTGCTGAAAAAATTGCAATATTTCCTTTCCAGTTTATTGTGTCCGGCTTAATAAGTGCACTTAGATTTTTAAGATGAATAAATTCATAAAATAAAGGCGGGGCTTAAATGAGTGATAGTAACTATCCAAATTACCTGTTGCCCACCAGGGGGTTTCAAATTGAAGCCTTGCAATAATTTGATCTTCGGAGAATGGATGAAGTGCCATATTAGGCTCAAATATATCAAATAAGGTTAAATAAAAAAAGCTTATTCGACTATTTATTTGACTTTAAGACGACTTTTGGATAGTTTTAGGGACGAGAAGGGATGACCAAAGGTCGCAAAGTAATACAATTACTGATTATATATTAGTCCATAACATTTGGTATAATGCCGATCAAGTACAAATTATAATTGGACTAAAAGATATGAAGCATCGGTATAATTTACTCTAAAATTTTCACAAACTCCCACGCACTTTTATAGGCGTTGATGGATTCTATGTAATCTAAAAAGTTCATATAGAATGGATGATTGGAAAGCGTTGCACTGTCACCCATCACCACTAATTTTTTCTTTGCCCGTGTGAGTGCTACGTTCATTCTGCGGATGTCAGAGAGAAAGCCAATGTCTTTAATATCATTACTGCGCACCATGCTGATGTAGATCACGTCCCGTTCCTGTCCCTGAAAGCCGTCAATAGTTTTAACGGCAATACGAGCAGGATAATTTTTTAGTTCTTCGTCATTTTCAATTAGTGCAGTAAGATTTTGCATTTGTTCTTTATAGGGAGCTATCACACCAACGGTTATTACATCTTTACGATCGGTACTGTAATATTGTTGAAGTAATTGTTTCAAATGCCGGATCAGCAATTGCGCTTCTTCGGGATTTGAAATACTCAGACTTTCCGGATTCAAAATTTCATTGTATCCACAGCCTGCGGTATCAATAAAATCTACCGGAGTATTTAAAAACATTTCATTTATATCATGACTTAGAGCGGAATTTTTTACCGACTCGTGTGCTTTAAGATCACTTTTATAAAACTGCTTATTGGAAAAATTCATGATCTTCTCATTCATGCGGTACTGTGTATCCAGCATCACAGAAATGTTTTTAATAGGCATGCAGTGCTCGAACAGGGTTTCTTTCAGGCCACCATCTTCCGCCAATTTTGATTTAACAGTGGGAGGCAATTGAAAGTGATCGCCTGCAAATATTACCCGATCGCTCCGCGTGATGGGGATCCAGCACATGGGTTCTAACGCCTGGGCAGCTTCATCTATAAATACCGTAGAAAAATGTCTGTCGCGCATCATGCGATTTGAAGAAACAACGGGTGTGCAGGCGATAACCTGCGTTTTGGAAAATTGTTCATCAATGATGTAATCTTCCAATGTGCGTGCTTCGCGTACTAATTTTTTTGCTTCGGAATAGAGTAATTGGCGCTGATGCCTTTCTTCTTTTCCAAAAACACGCTTGTATTTTCCGGCCATACGGAAATATTCTTCCGCTGTTCTTTTATAGTCCTTAATTTCTTTATACGATGCATGCCTCGCAACTTTTGCATCCAGCGTATTCATAAGCACCTCTTCCGAAATACGTGCAGGATTCCCCAAACGCAAAACGCTGATTCCCTCACGATGTAGTTTTTCTGTGAGAAGATCAACAGCCGTGTTGCTGGAACTGCAAACCAATACTTGCTTCTCTTCTTTTAAGGTTTCCCGGATGGCCTGTACCAATGTGGTTGTTTTTCCCGTTCCGGGTGGTCCATGAATGATGGCAATATCTTTTGCCGCCAAAATTTTTCGCACGGCTGAATTTTGTGATTCGTTGAGCCGGTCTATTATTAATCCGGTATTTTCTTTCTCAAACTCCGGTTTTTTCAACTCAAACAGTACATCCCGAAGCTGTGCCAGCCGGCTGCGATCTGCCGTCATTACCTTCTTCAAGGCAAAGTTCATTTCCCGGTAACTTGCTTCGTCAAATAAAATATTGATCCCTAGTTTTCCATCATCGCACCAATCGGGCAACTCATCAATAGTTAGCGACAAACGAATTTTATTAGGCCCCAGGACTTTTACAGTTCCATTGATCGGCTCTTCATCCGGATGTGTATTAGAAAATAACGCAGCCATTTTCCCTCCGGTGAATTGGTGTGGCTCATTATGATTCGTGGTGCGTTCAATCTCAATTTGCAGGTATTCACCAAAGCCAATTCCGGTGTGAGTGATCACAACCGGATACCAGGTAACCCCGTTCTGTTTACGGTGATTGATATTATTTCGGGAAAAAAATTTCTGATACTGCGCAAAATCCTCATCCCGCTCAATTTTTAAAAGCTTTTCTAATTTTTTAAGGCGGTCGAATTCCTGCATATCTACGTGTCGATTTTGTAAATTTCCAAATGCCCCTCGCAAGGAAAATAATTCAGGATCAGCAATTCTTTACTTCCCCCTTTGTCCACGTCATACTCAAAAAAGATGAGGTTCCCTATATCCTTAAAATAAATTGTTTTATCCCCATTCGTAATTTTAACCGGATTGTGGCCCGTGCCTTCACACAATATTTCCTTGTGTTCAACTTCTATTTTCCCATTTTCTGTTTTAAAGACTTCTTTTCCTCGTGCAAGGGAGACGCGTTGTGTTGAAATATTTTTTGAGCAAGCCACATTGGCTACCACATGTATTCCAAGAGCAGCAGGTTTGAAATCAAATCGGATCGTGCCAATAAAAATAG
>CAYWAV010000132.1:0-6912 GCA_964456225.1 uncultured Chitinophaga sp.
GATGTACATAGATGCTGGTGTGAGATTGCTTCGCTTCACTCGCAATGACGCTCCGTTAAGGGCTCTAGTTAACCAATCACCTAATTACTCCAAACATACACTTCCGCAGGATCATGCTCGCACAAATTATCTTTTAAATAAACCATTCCTAATTTTTTAATAACCTTAATGGATGCAACATTATCCTTCGCAGCTTTTGCAATAATATTTTTTAATTTTAAGGTGATGATTCCATAGTCCATTACTGCTTTCGATGATTCAGAGGCATAACCTTTTCCCCAATGTGTTTCAAAAAAATGATAAACCAAATTTATTTCATTGTTTTCAGCAGTAAATTTTAATCCACACTAGCCAATAAATTCATCGTTGGATTTTAAATGTACAGCCCAGCGACCCATTTTATTTTTGTATTGAGGTAAAATGATGTCAGTCAAAATTCGTTTGGCTTCTTGTAGGTCTTTCACAGAGCCATCACCGGTATATCTGGTAACATTTGGATTGCTGTTTAAATCAATCAGTAATTGTGCATCGGCTTCAGTAAATTCTCTTAAATAGATGCGAGTGGTTTCAAGTGTTATATTTACAGTTTGGTGCAAAAAAAACTCCCGATTCAATCGAGAGTTTTTGTTTTTTTTATTTTTTAGCTTTTTCGTCTGCCTGATGTTTCTTCCATTTTTGTAATCCTTCTTCACCAATCACAGCTGATATTTCAGTGTCCCACTTTTTTTTGATTCTTTGTTTTTCAACTTCGAACTCATTTGGTCTGTCACCAGTTTTTTCTTGGTTTAAATCCATCAACTTAATTGTTTCTAAATTAACTTGCTGAACTTTTGTTTTTTGCTCAGCTGTAAATGTGATTGCCTTTGCCATTTTTTCAGTCATCTCAGTAGCTCTGCCTACAGCATCTACTTTTTGAGATTTATTTTTTTCTTGAGCATTTGCAACTGTGAATGAAAGCACAGCAGCAAAAAGAAGTATGATTTTTTTCATGGGTTTAGTTTGTTTGGTTAGCATAAAATTAATAAATAAAAATGAAGAATAAAAATTTATTTTAACGATTATCCCCATCAAACATTCTGCCTAATCCACCCAGCACACTGCCTTCCTCCTTGCCGCCACGAGAATAAGCCATTAATCTGCCTGCTAATCGGCTCACTGGCAAGGATTGTATCCATACTTTTCCTGGTCCTTTTAAAGTGGCAAAAAATAGGCCCTCTCCTCCGAAAATCGTATTTTTTATGCCTCCTACAAACTGAATGTCATAATCCACATCATGAGTAAAAGCAACTATACAGCCTGTATCTACTTTGATCAATTCACCCGGAGCTAACTGCTTTTCAATAATCATTCCTCCTGAATGTACGAATGCCATTCCATCGCCTTCCAATTTTTGCATAATGAATCCTTCTCCGCCAAATAATCCTGTTCCCAATTTTTTCTGAAATTCGATTCCGATACTTACTCCTTTAGCAGAACATAAAAAGGCGTCTTTCTGACAAATGATTTTCCCATTTAATGTACTTAAATCCATCGGAATGATTTTCCCGGGATAAGGTGAGGCAAATGTGATTCGCTTTTTCCCATTTCCAGTGTTCGTAAAAGCAGTCATAAATAAACTTTCTCCTACAAGTAATCTTTTTCCTGCCGAAAATAATTTGTCCATAAGCCCACTTTGTTCTTTTGTTCCATCTCCGAAAATGGTATCCATGCGTACACCATCATCCATCATCATAAAGTTACCTGCTTCTGCAACAACCGTTTCGTTCGGGTCAAGCTCAATTTCCACAGCTTGTAACTCTTCCCCTAAAATTTTGTAGTCGATTTCGTGATTTGATTTCATGTTCGTGGTTTTTTTACCGCAGAGATCGCTGAGCAAGCGTAGAGAACCGCGGAGGTTTATTTAATTTTATAGTCGGGGAGGTAATATCATAATTTAGACCAATTAATTGGTGGGTGGAAAAATGTGACAGAATTACTGAAAATGGCAGATTTTACCGCAGAGAAAATGGAGGAGGCGCGGAGGAACGCGGAGGTTTAATCGTTTTTTGCATTCAAATAAAGAAAGAAAGCCATTATCAAGCGCATTAAGCTATGAATCGCTAAGCTCCATTCTATAATTAATTTTCCTTTAAATGAATCTGTGATTGCATATATGACCAAGAGTAATACTAGGCCAGCTACACTAATAATAAGTTCAACTCTCAGTTTTTTAATTAGCCTCAATTTTTCTTCTTCGCTAAGCACTTTGTTCTCAATTGGCGCTTCTCTACTTAGCATAGGTTTTGCAACTCCTAATACATCAATATGGGTTACACGTATTTCACTGCCAACCAAAAACTCTACTTTGTCGGCAAAATTATTGTCTGAAATTTCTTCTTCATTTTCTAAATTCACTAAATCGGTAATGGATAATTCTTTTGTTTCGTCTTCAGCTGCAATTTTAAGAAGTAATGCTTCTTTTAAGCCTCTGCTGTCAAGTAGCTCCCAAGCTATTTGTAAACGGTTAACATTCTCTTCGTTTTCATTTTTTACAATAGCAATCAAGGCGTCATCCTTTAACGATTCCATTTCTTTTTTTATAAGAAAATTTTCTTGCTCTTCTTTTTCCATGAGGTTTTTAGAATGATCCGTTTTCATATTTCCCTTTCTCATTTTTACTGCATTTCGGACAGTATTTAAAAGGCTTTGAAAATTTGTTAAAACAGTATTTGCATTTATATGGCAAAACATGTTCAACATAAAATCCATCATCATCTCTGTTGCAATTCAAGCAAAATTGTCGGTTCACGTCATCTATATAACCGCAATGCTTACATTTTAATTTAAGTTTGTTGTTTTCAATTTCCTTTGCAATAACTCCACCGAAACCAGGAAGAAATATTCTTAAAATAAAACCTATTGACGATTCTATAAAATGTTCAATCTTAACTGTAAAATCAGTACGTTTAATTACATTGTTTGATAGAAGAATAAAGAATAGGATAATTGAAAATGCCAACACTGATATTATCCATAAAAAGATTGTGCCAATCATATTAATATGGATTTGTTATCATAAAAATTATTCAGACAAATTTTTACTGCAAAGTATTTTTATTTAAGATCAGAAAGATTAAGAAATGTAATGACTTTCTGGAATTTTGGTTTAACACCATTGAATGCTAGTTTTATATGCAAATCTCTAAGTTCTTCTAAAGCAGATAGTCGTTCTTGTGGTGTTTTTGTTAACCAGTATTGCATATCACTGGGCTCTTCGCCCAAATTATATTTATGTACTACTTTTTCCATTTTGCTTATTTTTTCAAAAAACAGATTAGTAATTCGTACAATTCGTATAAAAATTCGTAATTCGTTGGGGGCTGATTAGTAACTCGTAACTACATGTTCCTTCTATACTGTCCACCCACCTCAAAAAGCGCATTGGTAATTTGTCCCAACGAACAATATTTACTCACTTCCATCAAACTTTCAAAAATGTTTTTGTTTTGAATCGCAGTTGTTTGTAAATCACGCAATAATTGTGGCGACTTATCAGCATTTCCTTTTTGCAATTCAACCAACATCGAAATCTGATATTGTTTTTCTTCTTCCGTTGCTCTTATCACTTCTTTGGGAACAATCGTTGGTGAACCTTTGGATGATAAGAAAGTGTTTACTCCAATGATTGGATATTCACCGCTATGTTTTAATGTTTCGTAGTATAAACTTTCTTCCTGAATTTTTCCGCGCTGATACATTGTTTCCATTGCACCCAAAACACCACCTCTTTCTGAAATGCGCTCAAATTCTAATAATACAGCCTCTTCCACAAGGTTAGTTAATTCTTCAATGATGAAAGAACCTTGTAATGGATTTTCGTTTTTAGCTAACCCCAACTCTCTATTAATAATCAACTGAATGGCCATAGCTCTGCGCACCGATTCTTCTGTGGGCGTTGTAATGGCTTCATCGTAAGCATTAGTGTGTAAGGAATTACAATTATCGTAAATCGCATACAAGGCTTGTAACGTTGTGCGGATATCATTAAAATCAATTTCTTGTGCGTGTAACGAACGACCTGATGTTTGAATGTGATACTTCAACATTTGTGAACGTTCGTTCGCATTGTATTTCATCTTCATCGCTTTTGCCCATATTCTGCGGGCAACACGGCCAATCACCGAATATTCAGGATCGATTCCATTGCTGAAGAAGAAAGATAAATTCGGAGCAAATTTGTTGATGTCCATTCCGCGACTTACATAATATTCTACGTAAGTGAAACCGTTCGACAATGTTAATGCAAGCTGTGTGATAGGATTTGCACCTGCTTCGGAAATGTGGTATCCAGAAATAGAAACTGAATAAAAGTTGCGAATGTCTTTCTGAATGAAATAATCTTGCATGTCGCCCATCAAACGCAAAGCAAATTCTGTTGAGAAAATACAAGTGTTTTGTGCTTGATCTTCTTTTAAAATATCTGCTTGCACTGTTCCTCGAACTGCTGCAATGGAATCTGTTTTTATTTTTACGTAAATATCTTTTGACAAAACTTGATCGCCTGTTGTTCCTAAAAGCATTAATCCCAAACCATCGTTTCCTTCTGGTAACGGACCTTGGTATTTCGGACGAGCAACACCTTTCTTTTTATAAATGGCAACAATTTTTTCTTCTATCTCTTTTTCTAATCCGTTTTTCTTGATATAGATTTCACATTGCTGATCAATAGCCGCATTCATGAAAAAGCCAGTTAACATGGCAGCCGGACCGTTAATGGTCATACTCACTGATGTTTTTGGATCTGCTAAATTGAAACCACTGTATAATTTTTTTGCATCATCTAAACAGCAAATAGAAACTCCTGAGTTACCAATTTTCCCGTAAATATCTGGACGAATGGCTGGATCTTGTCCGTATAACGTTACGCTATCAAACGCTGTACTCAAGCGATGTGCCGGCATTCCCAAACTTACATAATGAAAACGTCTATTGGTTCTTTCCGGTCCGCCTTCTCCTGCAAACATGCGTGTTGGATCTTCTCCTTCGCGTTTGAATGGAAATACTCCAGCTGTGTAAGGGAATTCTCCTGGAACGTTTTCTTGCAAATTCCATTTTAAAATATCGCCCCATGCTTCGTAAGTAGGAGTGGAGATTTTAGGAATCTGAGAATGTGAAAGCGATTCGTAATGTGTTTGAATTTTAATTTCTTTGTCGCGCACTTTAAAAATGAAGAACTCATTTTTGTATTGTTGCACTTTGTCTTTCCAACCTTCTAATATTTTTTTATTGCGACCGTCAAATGTTAAACTTATTTGTGCAGCCGTTTCTTCTAATCCTTTAATGATTCTGTCTTTGTCTTCAACCATCGATTCTTTTAAAGCTTCAATCGATTTTTGAATAGCATATAATCTCTGAGCAATTTCTTTTTGTTCGTCAACCCATTTGTCATACCCGCGGTTGTTCTCTGCAATCTCTGCTAGGTAACGCGTACGACTAGGAGGAATGATGTAAATTTTTTCACTCATCTCATCCGTCACAGCAAAATCCGATTTTAAATCAGCTCCTGTTTTTTCAGCAAGCATGTTCACCGTTGCTTTGTAAAGCTTGTTCATGCCGGGATCGTTGAATTGAGAAGCAATGGTTCCATAAACAGGAAGCAATTCATCATCGGTTTCCCACAATTGATGATTGCGTTTGTATTGTTTTTTCACATCGCGAATTGCATCCAATGCACCACGTTTGTCAAATTTATTTAATGCAATAATGTCGGCAAAATCCAACATGTCTATTTTCTCTAACTGTGTTGCCGCTCCGTATTCAGGTGTCATCACGTACAAACTCATATCACTGTGCTCCGTAATTTCCGTATCACTTTGCCCGATACCCGAAGTTTCCAAAATAATCAAATCGTAATTGGCCGCTTTCACAATGTCGATGGCTTCCTGAACATATTTAGAAAGTGCTAAATTGCTCTGACGAGTTGCCAAAGAACGCATGTATACACGTTCGTTGCGAATCGCATTCATACGAATTCTATCACCCAACAAGGCACCACCTGTTTTACGTTTACTTGGATCAACAGAAATAATAGCAATTGTTTTTTTCGGAAAGTCAATTAAAAATCTACGAACCAATTCATCTACCAAAGAAGATTTTCCTGCTCCACCTGTTCCTGTTATTCCCAGTACAGGTGAAATAGTCCCATCCTTCTTCTCCGAAGGGGAAGTGGCTTTGTGTAAAAATTGTTCTTTTGAAAATTTATCGTATTCATCAGGTGCATTTTCAGCAAAAGAAATAAGCTGAGCGATGGTCTTCCATTCTTGTTGTTCCAGTTTTTTTTGTAGCTGTCCCTTCAATTTTAAAACGGATTTATAAGCCTCCCCTTCGGGGAGGTTGGATGGGTCACACTTTTCCAACATATCATTAATCATTCCTTGCAATCCCATTGCTCTTCCGTCATCTGGAGCATAAATTCTAGTGATTCCGTATGCTTGTAGGTCAGCTATTTCAGAAGGCAGAATAGTTCCACCGCCACCTCCAAATATTTTGATATGTCCACAACCCTTTTCTTTCAAAAGGTCATACATGTATTTGAAAAATTCGTTGTGACCACCTTGGTAGGAAGTAAGGGCAATAGCATTCGCATCCTCTTGTATGGCGCAATCCACAATCTCCTGCACGCTTCTATCATGACCTAAATGGATAACTTCCACACCACTACTTTGAATGATTCTGCGCATGATATTAATAGCAGCATCATGCCCGTCAAATAAAGAGGCAGCAGTAACAATGCGGATTTTGTTTTTTGATTTATATGGTTCTGTAACGAATGTGTTCATTGCTTATATTGAGTATAATGTAAAAAAGCCCTGCCTGCCGACAGGTAGGTGCAAATATAAGGTTTTGAGGGTGATTTTGCAAGGGGAATTTGGG
>CAYWAV010000133.1:0-6758 GCA_964456225.1 uncultured Chitinophaga sp.
AATTTTCTTTGGGCGAATGTGTTTGGAAGCTCGGGTTCTGATGCAACAACTTCGCTTATTACAGATTTCTCAAACAACATTATTGCAACTGGTTTTTTTAGTGGTTTAACAGATTTCGATTCCAGCCCAGCAAGCTATACATTAGCGCCTAGTGCAATAGATGTTTTTATACTACAAAATAATTCAACTGGAAATTTGGGATGGGTTCATCAACTAGCCAGTAACGATTACGCTGAAAGTACTGCTATAGTTGTGGATAATAGTAATAACATTTACACATCAGGTTTATTTCAGGGTATTGTAGATTTTGATCCCAATGCAGGGATTTTAAATATACCTTCTTTTGGTGTAGAAGATGGGTTTATAAATAAAATGAGTCCTTGCCTAGCACCAGTTATGCCCAATAATATAACTCCTATTACTAATTTAAATATTTGTGAAAACTCTACCACCATCTTATCTGTAACTTCAGCAGGAAGTGTTAACTGGTATTCAAGCCCAGCCTCCACATTAGCAATAGGTAGTGGTACATCATTCGTCACTCCTACTTTAGCAGCGGGCACTTACACATTTTATGCCGAAGCTACAACCTGTACCATTAGTTTAACAAGACTAGCTATTACGGTTTCTGTTACTGCTTGCACGGGCATTAATGAAACACAAAACAGAAATATAATTTCTGTTTACCCAAATCCAACCAATAATAATGTTACCATCGAACTATCTAATTATACCAAACAAACAACCGTAGAAATTATAAATACAGTTGGCGAAGTGGTATTAAAAAGTAATGTAACATCACCAAAAAATCTTATAATAACTGATAATTTAACTTCAGGCATTTACTTTATAAAAATGGAAAATAATATTTTTAAATTCATAAAATATTAAATTACTCAACCCTCTAACATAAAAAACAATAATTATGAAAAAAATATTTTTAATCTCAGCAGCTCTTTTATGCAATGTACATATCGTATTTTCACAAACAATACCAGCATATCCAAGTGCTGATGACGCTGTATTGAAAGCGAAAAATTCCAATTTGCTTAACGGCCTATTAAATCAATACTATAATGTGGATGTTGCTAAATGTACATTTTCGAAAAAATATTTTAGCCCTGCTGATAATAAAGTAGTTGATAGCTACTTTGGAAGATACACAAGTAATAGATGTTCCGAACTTTTCCCAATTTCAATGCCTTATGACAGATGTTTAACAAGAATAACTGTAACCACACCAAAAGATGCAAGTGGAGTAATTTATGATGTGCCAGTGGAAGTTATATATTCCCGTTTAAAAAATGATGCTTTAACAAATCAATGGGAGTTTAATAGTGTAGAGTTAGGTAGTCCAAAAATTACTGGTGGAATTGCAAATAATAGCAAGGCCAAAATAGCCTTATTGGTAGAGGGTATTAAACGATTTCCATTAAAAGATGGAAATCTTGATGGCTCTCCTAATGAAATGGGTTATAGTAGTGCTGATGGCTTGAAGAATTTTTCGAGAATAGATTCGATTTATACTACAGGTGATAACATAATTAATGCCAATGAACAAACTTGGTATTTTGAAATTAAAGGACAAGATTATTCGTCTAATACTGGTGACATCATAGAAAGTGGAAGAATAACAGATAAGTATATTGTTGAAGCAGAATTAAAAGTAAAATTAGAAAATGCTAAATGGAATATTGTTAGTTTATTTATTAGGGATAGGTATAAGACTGAAAAAACCAAAGAAATTTATAAAGGCCCAATATTAGCCACTTTTGGAAAAACTACTTTTGATAATTTATATAAACGTAATTCCTATTATGAATTTGATGCAACTACAAAAGAAGCCTTAAATTTAAAAGCTATACAATTAACCAATTCAATTCAAAATTTAACGTTCAATCAGGAAACTGATTTAAAATTATTAGTGCAATTTTTTGACCCTGAAAATAATCCAGAAAAAATGGCGTTAAGCTTGTTTAATTTATTTAAAGAAATAAAAGACAAACAATGTATTTTAAAGGATATGGAAATATATAGCAGTTATTACGGGAAGCCAAATTCCGGGTCAACAGAAAATAAAATCGTCTTTAATCCAACAATAAAACGAGGCAATTGTTTGTCGAACCCAGAATTGAAAGAACAATACAAAGCGGCTGGAATGAGCTCCAAACTTATGAAACAAACCGGTGGAGATTATAACGCACAATTAAAAAACACAGATATTAAGTTAATTATTAAAGGCAATAACATCTACTTAAATTCGATTCCTGAATTAACTGAACCAATACCTTTTTAATTATAAGTACCATTAAATTATGAATCAAAAAACAGAACAAATAATAGAAGAAGCAATTTCAAAATTTGGATTGACAGGGAACGAATGTTGGGACGTTACAAACCAACACTATCATTTAGTATGTGGCTCAGCAAACTTATTTGTATCTACTTTAAAATTGCAAATTAATAACAAGGTAGAAACTAAAAACGTTATTGTGTTTCGATCTCCATTATTTCGCATAAATGAAAATATGCCTATATCATTTTATAAAGAGGTATTAGATATAAATTCAGACATTAGCGATGGTTCGTCACTATCAATTGATAAAGGTTATTTATTAATGAAAATTTGTATTGTGGAGGAATTTATTAGTACAGCCTTAGCCTTTGAAAACATGAATAACATTTTATATTGGAGTGATTTACTTGACGACAAATTAATGGAGAATTATAAAGATAGTTTAGATAAATTTAATTTTTCTGACTATATACAAAATTTGAATTAATGTTTATTCGAAAATTAAACCATTCATTTTTAAACTTATTATATTAATACTAACTAAATTATGCCTGATGAAAGACCATACAATATGAATCAACCAAGCTATTTCTAGGTTTAAAACCAATTTTTTTGGATGTGAATTTCTATAATAATAGCTATCAAAAAATTAAAAGATTTTTTGATTTAAATGGATATAAAGATATTCTGTCAGAAAAAATAGATTGGATAAAAGGGAAACATGACCATGAACCTTTTTGTAATTATGAAGTTTTGGATTGTTCACATCAAACTAAACAGTATAATGTTAGCGGACTTAAATTTACAGAAAACGATTTGACCTATTATTCTGGAGATAGTTGTGAATTAACAATAAGATATCTAAATTATATTTGTATCCAATTGTTTTTTAATCTTAACTCATCTTGTTTTCTATTTCATACTAAGTTCCAAGCCAATTAGAATATGCATTTTGGGATTTTATTTTAGATACATGAACGTCACCGAAACCTCATTAGGCTTACTTTTTTCAGAAAAACCAATTCCTAAATGGATTGAACTGTTTGCGTTTGTTTTCTTAGTTGCCTTATTTTTTCTTATCAGAGAAGTAATAAAAACCTACAAAGAACAAACAGGACGGCAAAGAAATAGAACATTAATAATTTATTTCGGTATTTGTATTATTTTAATAATTGGAATCAGTATCGTTTATCCAATTAATCAGTATCGTAACAGCAACTATCAAGTATCTATAAATTATAAAGGAATAAATAGGGAAATAATAATTAATAGTGGCGAACCATCGCCTATTTATAAAAACACATTAAATAATTATAAAGGGTATTACGTTATAGTTAAATATTCTTCGCTTAAAGATAATAATAGAAATAGCATAAAATCTTACCAATTAAATATTGTTCGCAAAGATGGCTTATTAGTATCACTTGGTACATATCAAACTTTAGATTGGAATATAGTGTTATCAAAAATTAAAAAAACGAATTTACCAGAACTTGATGAAGTTACTTATGCTTTAAGAAGCCCAACGAATGATGAACCAGTTAAATTAAACTATGATTATTTAAAACTAAGTGAAAATTTAAAGAACATTAAAACGATTAGTTCACAAAATAATATCGAAGTAATTTATGGCAAACATGCAAATCCAGTCATCACAAAATGTTCTATAATTATATTAATAATTTTATGGCTCTTTGTATTTAGTCAAATTACAAGTGGTTATCCCGGAAAAAAAATATTTTATATTGGTATTCCTTTGTCTGTATTTTTTACAAGTACCGTAATTCTATTTAATTTAAGTTACCTAAATACAAACCAACATATAGCCTTTTCAAACAATGGTTACAAATCATATATCGAATCTAAAATACTAGGTAGGTTGCATTTTTATGAAGGAAAGTGGAAAGACGCAAAAATAATTAATGCAACAATAGGTGCTAACGAAAATATGGGAATTGTAATATCAGAAGAAGATTTTTCATTAAATGGGGCCGTTTTAAGCAATGCTTTTAACGCTGCTATAAACGGAAAATATAAATATGTAGGCACCGAAGGTTTAGATATTTATAATTCAATTATATTGGCAGATTATGTATTAAGTATGAATCAAAATAAAAAAAATGAAACCAATAAAGCTTTATAATCCTAGCAATAGCAATGAAAATATATGTTTTAAATTCGAGTTAAGTCGATTAGAATATCATTGCAACCTAACAATTGAAGTAAACCTCGAATCTCAAAATACGTTTTCTGAAAAGCATAGTGTTCATATTAACGAATTAATAAAAATAGCTCAATGGTTTAAAAATATGCCAGGCGGATCAATTGATTACGATGATTTATTTATACCCGAACTTAATTTACGGTTTTATAATTATTTTTTTGAAAAAGGAGATGGTGTTTACAATCTAACTTACACATCCGAAAACGATAATAAACATACTATTCAATTATGGGAACAAATTGGGAATTCAAACACGGTTACTCATGATCAATTAATGGATGCGATAGCTCGTTATGGAGTATAGTTAAATTGATATAATTTTGTTAGTTTAGCGTATGGCAAAAAAAAATTATCATACCTTTTTTAATGAAGCAAAAAACGCTATAAAAGAAAAAGGCATAATTAATAAAGATGAATTTTTAGGTGAAATTGAGAAATACATTCCTTTATCGCAACAAACGGATGCAATTTTATTTGTAATTGATTATCGTTTAGGTGAGTTTTTATATGTCAGTCCAAATGCTATTCACGTTGAAGGCTATACTGCTGAAGAAGTCATTGAGGCTGGCCCAGTTGGATTTATTGAAAATTTTCATCCAATAGATGCAGAAGTATTGATGAATAAAGTGTATCCTGACGGAATGGAATTTACATATCAAATGCCAGAGATTGATTACCCCAGCACTCGCATAAGTGTTAACTACCGTTTAAAACAAAAAACAGGGGAATACTTTTCAATGCTTCAACAATTTTGGTATTTAGCTGACGATGGAAATAGAAACCCATTAGCCATTATTGGTACTGTTACCAATATTACCGATTTATATAAAGAACATAAAATGTTTTGTAAAATACATTGTTTTGATGAAAACAAACATTGGAAAATGGTTTTTGAAAAACACTATTCGGTAAACGAAGAACTTGTAACATTGGGTATATCTGAAAAAGAATTAGAAATATTAAAGCACATTAGCAATGGGCTCACATCAAAAGAAATAGCCTACAATTCAAACCGAAGTGTGGAAACCATAAATAAACAACGAAAAACAATACTAGAAAAAACAGGCTGCCAAAGTTTAACAGAAGTTGTAGCCCTAGCATTAAAAAATAAATGGATAAATTAAAATGAAAATTACCACTACAACAGCCATCATTAGTCAATCGCCACAATATGTGTTTGATTTTTTAAGTGATTTTAATAATTACAGCGAACTTATGCCTCCCGAAATAACTGATTGGAAAGCCATAGCTGAACATTGCACCTTTAAAAAAGATAAGTTTGTAAATATTGGTATGCAGTTTCAAAGTAAAATTCCTAATAACCAAATTATTATTTGCGATTATGCTAAAAATGCCTTTCCGTATACCTTAACCATTAATATAAATGAAGTTGATGCCACAAACACTTCTACACAAATGATTTTTGAAGGTGAGCCCAATGTGTTTTTAAAACTGGTAGTTGAAAAACCACTTACTTTATTTTTTAATAATTTAAATCAAAGTTTAAGTCGTATTTAACCATTTCTATTGTTTACAAAGTTTATTGGACAGTCCTAAAGAAACAAAGTAAAAAAGTAAAACATATTTCCAAATTTATAAAACACGGAGGTGTAACAATAAAAAAAGTTACAATTTTCTTAGAAGTACTAGATGCAACTATAGAACTTGTTGGTGCAACCTTATAACTCGGATGTATAAAAGTATTTCTTGCTACTAAAATATTAGAACACGTAGGTGTAACTTTAGAGCTAGCAGGTAAAAAAGTAAAACTAGGTACTGTCGCCCTAAATGTAAATTGACCTAACCGCATATGCCACTAAACAGTCACAATTTGGTTAACTATGTGCATAGTCCTAAGTGTAATGATCTGTGTGTAATCAGCCGCACATTTTGCAAGCACATTTGGTCGCCTCCTTTTAAAGGAAGTAATTTGTTTTTGCGCCAAATAAGCTTTCAAAATTCCATCCCCGCCTATGGGTGCTATTAGAACAAGCAATTTTTCAAATTGCCTCCCTATCGCTCAGCAAAAAACTAAAAACTATGTTCCAATTAAACATTCGGCAACCAACTAACCGCAAAGACACATAACCGCTTAGTTCGGAGGACACGTAACTGTGTGTAAACTAAGTAGGCCGCACTGAAACTCAACAAGCCTCGTATCCAGTTTCTGCTTGGTTTATACTGAGCGAAGTCGAAGTATCAGTACAAACTTTTGCAGTCTCGCTTACTTCAGATGTC
>CAYWAV010000134.1:0-6583 GCA_964456225.1 uncultured Chitinophaga sp.
CCAATGTTGTAATTCATCAAACTATCATACACAATTGTTTTTACAGCAGTTCTGATGTTAGCCGCATCAGTTGCCGACAAAGTATAATTGTAAGAAATCAATAAAGGATTTTTGCGAAACATGGAGGTATAAAAGCAACAAGCTGCTGCATACGAACCTGCTTCAGATGGATGACTTTCATCTGCCTGATACAATTCAATTAAAGGATAATTTTGGCGAATATTTTTCCAAACAGCGCCCACAGCAGAAACCATTGCGTTGTTACTATCCGCCATCATTTGGTACCGTAGGTTCAATAAACTATCCATTCCTGAATAAGTACACACTAATGGCCAGGTGGGGCAATTGGAAGCATCTCCGTTTTTTCTTCCCCAGGTCATAAAAAACATGGTTTCTGCACAGGAATTATAAAAGTTGATTGTGCTGTCCAGCATTCTAGCATAAGGAAAAACATCTGTTTGTACCTGAGCAATA
Organism: uncultured Chitinophaga sp.; assembly: GCA_964456225.1. Classification (GTDB taxonomy): domain Bacteria; phylum Bacteroidota; class Bacteroidia; order 2-12-FULL-35-15; family 2-12-FULL-35-15; genus 2-12-FULL-35-15. Next base: position 475 of record CAYWAV010000134.1, read on the forward strand.
GGAAAGGAGGGACGCTGACTTTGTTCCTGCAAACCAACAAAATCCCAGTTGCCAATCATAATTTTATTAAGCGAAGTAACATTTGTCGAATGTCCTTGCAAAGTATAACCGCCCGGACAGTTACTATCAAAAATTAAACTGTCACTCATGTTGTTGGCTATGTCAGCCGTAATTTGTGGTAAATTATTTACATAGGTATAACTATTACCAAGGAACAATGCTCTTTTAGTGGTTTGACTAAAAGTATTGAGGCTAATGAATAACAGCGCGAAATATTTTATTGTTTTTTTCATTTTAATCGTCTTGATTAGTTGCTTCGGTACATTCCCCCGAACGTTGCAATACTTTATCAGACGCTTTTATCATTCTTCCGGTTGCATCCGCCATATAAATTTGTATCCGTTTTTCTGGGATTGGATCCATGCCAGTTTTTTGATTGTATTCTGTTGTAAAGATCAAACTATCGTTTTGAATTTTATAGGAACCAATATCTATAAATTCATTATTACAATCGGCACCAAATCTGTAAGTATAATGTTTTAATAAAAACTTTGCTTTACCATTTTGTATGCGATAAAATTTCAGAAGTGTATCGAGAGAACCAAATTCATTTTTTTTCTGTTTGTTTAATTGTGATGAATTTTTGATTGTTGATAGTAATGGTATCGGTTTGGGAGATTAGACTCTCTGAGAATGAAAAAAATATAAATAATATGGGCAATGTTTTTTTCATTTTAATTTTGAATGATTCGAGGTTTTGTCTCCGAATAGTGGGTTGTTGATCTATATTAATAAATGTCATTCCTTCTAACGAAAAAGTGCCTGTTCGGTTAGCTTTTAAATTCTTTCAAACAATTCATTGCCATAGTCTTTCCCATCTCCAAATAATTTTAAATTATTGGAGTTGTGAAGGAAAAGAACTCTCTTAAAGTCACTTCTCATTTCATTTTTTTTATCTTCTGGTGTGAGGTAGTAAAAATAAAGTTTACCTGCTTCTTGATTCTCCATTGTTATTATACCTTTCCACTCTTGAATACTTTCCGCAATAAATTTATAATCATCATTTGGATTTTCATTGTGTTCATGAATTAAGGTTGTCACATTTATTGTCAATTCCCCCTTACTTTTATAACTTACCTTTGCAATTGACGCGACTTTCCCAGTTAACTCAAGTTTAGTTCTTTTATATATTCTATGATATGTGGCAGTGTGTCGATCATATTTTAGAAAGTCATATAGTAATCCAAGAAAAAAAATAATTAGAGCAAATAGACCTGATGAAACTAGAGAAATTATTATTGTTTCAATGTAGTTTGTCGAATTGTCAAGATGGAAACAAAGGATAGTCATTTGTCGCTTTTAAATTTAAATTAGCCTCTCGCTAATCGCATCTAAGATACAAAAAATCCCCTTGTCAACCAACAAGGGGATTCTGCTCTACCGCTTAAATCATCCACGCCATGCTCATTCTTTATTTACTTCAATTCTTCACAATAAATATGATTCATTTTTAGAATATCAATTACATTTTGTGTTTCAAGAGAAGAAGATTCGATGCGAAGTACTTTATCGCAATCCTCTAAATCTATGTTCCATTTTTGTATTTCTTCTTTTGCAGATAAAATATTGTCGGCTAGTTTTACTTGTGCCAAAGTATTGATATTGGTTTTGAATATAAGTATTGAGTTCATTGTGTTGGGTTATTTTGGCTAAAGCCCGTTTGTATTTTGGTTTTATTTATACCCCGACCTGAAGGTCGGGGCTATTTTAGTTCTAAATATACTTGTGTTTTCCTACACAGAAATCATATTTTATCTTCATCGCCATGTTTCTACTCTGAAACTTTAGTGAAAGAGTAAGGCGATCAGAAAATCATACCTTATCATGAAGATCATGATAATCTGCGTTCCATTAGCTAGTGCTTCTAATAAGCAGATCACGTGTCGCGGCAAGGAATGACGTTTGTATGTTTGTTAGGCCTCCGTTTTAGTTTCATCATTCCAAAACTTACTTCTGCATTTGTCTTTGAAACGTTTTTTGAATTCTTCTTTTTCTTCTTCAGTCATACCGCTCATTTTCTCTTTCATTTTATTTCTCCAGTCCATGTGACGGTTGCCACCATGTTTACCACCAAATCCTCCAAACAATATTTTGGATAAGAGGAATAATCCCAATGCTTGCCAAAAAGTGATGATTGGTCCGTGGAAAAGTACAGGCACCAGCCAGTTCCACAAGTACATGATTCCGAATCCAAATAGTAAAACAAATGCCGGAATTCCAATTACAATTAATACTATTTTCCAAATTTTATTTTTATGTCTCATTTTATTTATTTTTTTAAATGTTTTTTAGTTGTTTAATAATTCTTCATATAAGCTTCCCAAACGTTCTTGCAAATGCATTACTGCATATCTTTTGCGTGAGATCACCGTTTTTATTCCCGTATCGGTTAGCTCTGCAATTTCTTTCAAACTTTTTCCTTCTATTTCGTGAAGTACAAATACTTCTCGTTGGTTGTCCGGCAATTCTTCTAATGTGTCGGCTAGTACTTCTGATATTAGCTTTAACAATAGTTGTTTGTCGGCCGAAGTTTCCATTGAAGGAATGATATCAGAAAGCATTAATCCATCATCTTCATCCGAACCGTTAAATTGGATATCATCCAGTCGGTCGGGTTTCATTTTCCGATACCAGTCGGTAATTTTGTTTCGGGCAACACGGTAAAGCCACGCTGCAGTACTTTCTAGTGTTTCGCTTTGCACCAGCTCGTAGAAGACATCCTGCAGGATATCTTCGGCATCCTCTATAGTAGGTGTACGGTTGCTGATGAACTTCAAAAGCTTGCTTCTTTCCTTTTGGATAGTTTCGGTTAGAGCTTCGTCTTTTGTGCGATTTTCCACAGTGTGTTGCGTTTGTTCAGCCATGTTTGATTATAAAGACGAATAGGATTCGGGAATACTTTAAAATACTTTAAAAATTTGTTAATTTGTTAATTTGGAAATGGAGATAGGGCGCTAATTCGGCTTTTCCATAGCAACGCAGATTTTTATGATTATTATGATAAGGAATGATTTTATCGCCTTACTCTTTCACTAAAATTTCAGAGTAGAAACATGGCGATTAGGATTTAAATATGATTTGTTTAGAGTGTCTATTTTCATTTTCTCTCAAATCTATCATCCTCTCCTTGTTGCAAGGAGAGGACAGGAGGTGAGGTAACAAAAATGGCGAAACTAACGCTTCGCCATTCAAATAATCGTAATCAAATAGGTTTATTTGACTAAAGCTGGAATTCTTTTTTGTGCTAAGAAGAAAGCTCCAAACAAAATTCCGTTATAAAATAAATCACCTAAAAGTGTTGGAGAAAAAAATGGAACTCCTAAAACATAAGTAGTTGCTAATCCTGATGCTCCGCCAATTCCTCCGCTTGCAGCCCACACACCAAAATTAGTGATGATGAAGAACAATAAAGAAGAAAGTACAGACGCACCCAATACTGTTTGAACGCTAGTATTTTTTCTAACATACAAACCGATTGCTGATGTAATGATAAATGCTACATAAACGTATACGATTGTATTGTGAAATCCCCAACCTGTTGTTAACTCTAATATAACATCAGAGAGAATCATTGCCAATAATGGAACGATGAATGCCAATCGTTTATCTGAAAAGTATACACCTCCAAACAATGCCATTGCAGCAATAGGAGTGAAGTTGTTGAAATGTGGAAAAACACGACTTAGTGCAGCCAGTAAAATAGCCGATGTGATAAATATAAAACGTGGTGTGAATAATTTGTTTGTCATAGTGTTTGTTTTTACTGTTACAAAAGTAAGTGTTTTTTATTAAAATTTATGAATGATGTTTCTTTAATTTTTTAAGCATCTGGTCGGATAAGCTTTCGGTATATATTCCGTACCCATTAATCAACATTCCTTTTATTTTGCCATCTATTGATTCAATTGCATACACAATGGATTCGTCTGCAGGGTCTGTCATTCCATCAAAACGATGCACTTCAACGATTTCGAAATGATCGGGATGAAGTTTTAATTCTAGCATAGCACATTCAAGTCCATCTTCACAAAGTTTGAAATCGGTGGTGAATCCGCGTTTTTGCAAGTCGTTCACTGCTTCTGATAAAGTATCGTAGTTTCTCATTGGAACTAAGTTTGAATAACACCTACATTATAAGGCTTAGTAATAGGTGCATTGTTCGCCATTTCTATTCCCATCGAAATCCATTTACGTGTATCTAATGGATTGATGATAGCATCCAACCATATTCTTGAAGCTGCATAATACGGAGTTGTTTGCTGATCGTATTTGTCTTTTGTTTTGTTATATAATTCTGCTTCTTTTTCTGGAGTAATAATTTCGCCTTTTGCTTTTAAGGAAGCTACTTCAATTTGAACCAATACTTTTGCTGCTTGTGCACCACCCATTACTGCTACTTGTGCAGTTGGCCAGCCAACAATTAATCTTGGGTCGTATGCTTTTCCACACATGGCGTAATTTGCAGCTCCGTAGCTGTTTCCAATAATGATAGTAAATTTCGGAACTACCGAATTCGCCATTGCGTTTACGAGTTTTGCTCCGTCTTTAATAATTCCGCCATGTTCTGAACGAGAGCCTACCATAAATCCTGTTGCATCTTGTAAAAACACTAATGGAATTTTTTTCTGATTACAATTCATAATGAAACGAGCTGTTTTATCAGCACTATCACTATAGATAACTCCACCAAACTGCATTTCACCTTTTTTGCTTTTCACTACTTTACGCTGATTGGCAACAATGCCAACCGCCCAACCACCAACACGTGCTAATCCACAAATAATACTTTGTCCGTAATCTTCTTTGTAGGGTTCAAAATCAGAATCATCAATCAAACGATCGATAATTTCTTGCATGTCGTATTGTTTGTCGCGTGCATCTGGAATAATTCCCAAAATATCTTTAGGTTCTTTCTTTGGTGCTTTTGCTTCAATCTTGTTAAATCCTGCTTTATCAAAATGACCAACCTTGCTCATTATATTTTTGATGCGATCCAATGCATCTTTATCGTCTTTGCATTTATAATCAGTAACGCCTGATATTTCACAATGTGTAGTTGCGCCACCCAATGTTTCGTTATCAATGTTTTCTCCGATTGCTGCTTTTACTAAATAAGAACCTGCTAAGAAAATACTTCCTGTTCCTTCCACAATCATTGCTTCGTCACTCATTATTGGAAGGTAAGCGCCACCTGCAACACAGCTTCCCATCACTGCGGAAATTTGCAATATTCCCATGCTGCTCATCACCGCATTGTTGCGGAAAATTCTACCGAAATGTTCTTTGTCTGGAAAAATTTCATCTTGCATTGGTAAAAATACTCCGGCACTATCCACCAAATAAATAATAGGTAAACGATTTTCCATCGCGATTTCCTGAGCACGCAAATTCTTTTTTCCTGTAATCGGAAACCAAGCGCCCGCTTTTACTGTTGCATCGTTGGCAACAATAATGCATTGTCTGCCACTCACATATCCAATAACAATTGCAACGCCACCAGCTGGACAACCACCATATTCTTTGTACATGTCCTCACCTGCAAATGCACCAATTTCTAATGTTTCAGAATCTTTATCGATCAAATATGCGATACGTTCACGGGCAGTCATTTTGCCTTGTTCGTGCAACTTATCTATTCTTGCTTTTCCTCCTCCTAAGTAAATCTTTTCCAACTTACGTTCCATTCCGGAAATGAGTTGCTTCATTACATCTTCGTTTTTGTTGAATTCTATATCCATAATTAAAGTCAAAAATTATAATTCTAAGGTTTGTTGTTATGTCATTTCGAGCGGAGTCGAGAAATCTTGTTACTTATTAGTGCAAATTTAAAAGATTCCTCTGCTACTGTCGGGATGATGTTTAGCCAATATTTCTAGCCCAAATATAACAACAAAAAGTTGTCTTGGTTCAATATTTTAAGGGTTTTTAGGATAAAAGAAGTGCAGATTTTATGAGCAGATAGATCGCCCCGCTGGGGCTATATGTCTGGAATGGTTATGTTTTACAAACAGGTCGCTACTCTGTAGCTGAGTACTAACTATAGAGTTGA
>CAYWAV010000135.1:0-6481 GCA_964456225.1 uncultured Chitinophaga sp.
AGCAATAGAAGAAATCAGAAAGAAGACTGACAATAATTCTAAAAATATAGAATTGGTTTTTCAATATCTGGATGAACTTATTGAAAAGCATGAGAAACCAAAACCTCGCAAATCCATCGGATATAAAATTTCAAAGAAAAAAGTTAAGTGATTTGAATATACGTGGCACAAAAAAATGTACACCAAAGGTGATTTTCTAAATCGGGATAAACTCAAGAATTGCAAGTAGCGTGGCAATTTCATTGCCTTCTATTGAATAAGTTGGGTTTAAATACCTTTATTTGTAAATCAAAAATATTGTTGGTCGTTTTGCAATTTCTGGCACCTGCTTTTTCCAATCAAAAATTGTTTTTGTTTTTATAAACTCTGTGGGAAGTGTAATATCACAAGCAATGCAAAGTTTTGTTTTAGATTCACAATTTGATAGAATGTCATCTAAAATATGCATGTTTCTATAAGGTGTTTCTATAAATAATTGTGTTTGGTCTTTTTGATGTGCTAAGCGCTCCAATTCTTTAATTTTTTTAATTCGCTCACTTCTTTCTTTTGGAAGATAGCCATTGAATGTAAAACTTTGTCCATTAAAACCAGAAGCCATTAATGCCAAAAGAATAGAGGAGGGGCCAACCAAAGGAACAACTGTAATGTGATTAGCATGGGCCATTTTTACCACTTCTGCTCCAGGATCGGCAATACCCGGACAACCAGCTTCGGAAATGATCCCGATATTTTTTCCCAGATGAATGTTTTTTAAATATAAGTTGTAATCAATCTTTCCTGTGTGTTGATTTAGGGGATGCAAAATAATTTCCTGCAAAGGCTTTTTAATCCCCATCTTTTTTAAATAGTGTCGAGCTGTTTTTTCGTTTTCAACAATGTACTCATCAATGGTGTTAATGATGTCATTCACTTTCGAAGGTAAAACTTCTGCAGTTTCAGCAGTATCTCCAAGTGTAGTAGGGATAAGGTAAAGAATTCCTTTTGTTATTATTTCGCTCATTTTTTTAAAGATTCTACAATTACATCACACGCTTTGTCAAGCAAAATATATACATTTTCAAATCCTTGTTCGCCACCAAAATAGGGATCAGGAACCGACATGTTTGAATTTGGATAAACACGATTTAAAATTAGTTCCACTTTCTTTTTGTCGTTTTCATTCCTTGCTAATGAAATCACATTTGAATAATTGGAACTGTCCATTACAAAAATAGTATCGAAATCATCATAATCTGAAACAGAAAATTGCCGCCCTATTAAGTGTGATAAATCTACACCATGCTGCAATGCATTTGCAATGGTACGATTGTCGGGATGTTGGCCAATGTGATAGTTTGATGTTCCTGCTGAATCTATAAAAACATTTATCCCTTTCTTCTCAGTCTTCTCTCTTAAGATTCCTTCAGCAAGCGGTGAGCGGCAAATGTTTCCCAAACACACCATTAAAATTTTAGGCATAAACAATTAATCTTTTAAAGGTTTGAATTTTAATTGATAATACGTTCCAGGTTGGTTTATCCGCACAATTGTTCCATTTAATTGATTTGACAATATTTTGATTAGCTCTAATCCTAGAGTAGAATTGTTAGTGTCTAATAATTTAACATCATAGCCTTTTCCATTGTCACCCATAATAATAGAATATTCATCTTCAGCAGTTTTATGAAGTATGATTTCTATTTGACCGTTATCAATATCTTTAAAGGCATATTTAAATGAATTAGAAATTATTTCATTCAATAAGAGTCCAAGTGGAATAATAGTGTTCAAATTAAAATGCTGCACTTCCAAATCCAGCTTTAGTTTTATCTCTTTGTCTATGCTGTAAGTATCAATTAAGTTTTCAACCAACATATTCAGATACTCTTTTACATTGATATTCCCGTAATCATTTGATTTGTAGAGTTTTTCATGCACAAGTGAAATGGTGCGGATCCTATTTCTTATTTCTCGAAAAAGCTCAGCGGCTTTAGGGTCATTTACATAATCTGATTGAATATTAATAAGACTATTAATGATTTGTAAATTGTTTTTTACGCGATGATGTACTTCCTTTAAAAGAATCTCATTCTCGTCTCTTTGTTTTATAATTTCTGCAGTTCTTTGTTGAATGATTTTTTCCAGTCGTTCAAGATACAGCTGATGCTTGTGTTTTCTGTATTCATTGTATCCATAAATCAATCCACTGAGTCCAATAGTGCACAAAACAATAAACCACCAAGTAGTCCAAAAAGGCTCAGTAATTTCAAATGAAAATTCTTGAGTTTTGGCAGTTTTAACTCCGGCTTTGGTTTCGGCAGTTACCAAAAATTTGTATTTGCCAGGAGGTAGGTTGGAGTAGGTGATAGAGTTTAATTCATCGTATGGGCTCCATTCAGTATCAAATCCTTCTAATTTAAAACTGTATCTGATATTTTCCGGTAAGGTTTTACTTAATGCCGAAAACTCCAATGTGATGTGATTTTCGTTGTGTGCAAGAACTAAGTTAATGGGTATGTTATACCACTCTGTTAGTGTATCGGAATATTTTCTCCAATCAACATTGTCGTAAAATAATTTTATTTTGGTAATATTTAAAGTTGGAATTTCCGGCTTCCTTATTAGTTCTTCTTTCGGATCAAACTTAATTGCACCTTTAATTGTGCCAAACCATAAACTGCCTTCTAAGTCTATGCAAGTAGCTCTCGAGTTGCATTCTATTCCTTTAAATCCTTCATCTTTTCCATAATTACGGATGAAATCGATTTCTCCTTTTTCATTTAAAATTATTTTATCCAAACCTTTATTTGTTCCAACCCAAATATTGCCATAGTTATCTGTATTTAATAAATAAACAGTTCCAGATGTTAGTCCTTCTTTTGTGGTAATGCTTAGAAATTTCTGACCATCAAAACGAGCAACACAATTATCTGTACCAACCCAAATGTTTCCCAACTTATCAATTACCATGCTACCAGCATAAGTGTTACACAGGCCATCAGCAGCTCCATAATGTTTTACTATTTTGCCATCGCTGTATACAAAAACTCCTCCGCCAGTACCAATCCATATTTTTCCGCTCTTGTCTTGTACAAACGAATACACATTCGGATTACCAAGTCCTTCTTTTGTTCCAAATGGTTTAAAGTTTTTTCCATCATATATAAATGCAAAATTCCCTCTTGTTCCAATCCAAATGTTTCCTGCTGCATCTTCAAAGATTGAACGAATATTTTCACAGCCAGGAACAGCATACGAATGATAAGTTCCATCGTATTTAATGATTCCTTTTGTAGTTCCTATCCAAACATTTTCTCTGGTATCAGAATAAATGAATCGTGCTTCTATTTCTCCTAAATTGGCTGTTTTGGAAATATTGGTAACGGATTTTCCATCATATTTGTATACTCCATGTAAACTTGTTCCTACCCAAACATTTCCTTTTTTGTCGGCACAAATTGCAAAAATATCTTTCTCTCTAAGTCCTTCAATATTGTCATAATATGTAAATGCTTGGTTTGTAAATTCCACCAAACCACCGCCACTAGTACCAAACCAAATGTTTCCTGATTTATCTTCGAAAATGTTGTTGGCATTGTCAACCGACATACCATTTGTTTGGTTGAAGTTAGTAAGTTGATTTTCAGTGAATTTGTAGACGCCTTTATTGTTTGTTGCAACCCACAATTGATTTTTTTGGTCAAAATGGATAGCATTGATTTTTGCATCTTTTGGAATTGGAATAGAATCAATCTTGCTCGATTTTACCTGGTAATGTGAAGGGCCAACAATTTTTATTTTATACAAACTACTGTAATCAGTTATAGCCCAAATGTTACCCTCTATATCTTCTGATAACGCAGTGATGTTGGAATTGTTTATGTATTCCATATCTGTAACACGAAGCAATGTCTGATTTTTCAATACCAATAATCCATGGTTGGTGCCAATCCAAAGGATGTTTCGACTGTCTTTTTTGTAGCAGTTAACTTCGAATGATTTGAGTGTATCCCCTTTTATTGGCAAAAACTCTTGCTGTTTTCCATTGAATTTTGTTATTTGATTGTCTTTTCCAATGATCGTATTATTATTATCATCAGTAACAATAAATTTGATAATTCCTCCTGTGAAGCTTTTTTGATTTGTTGTTTCTAATGCTGAAAATGACTGGCCGTCAAATTTGCATAAATTTCCATTTTGGCTTCCTATAATCAGTGAGCGATTTTTATCTTCCGAAACAGCTGTAATAATTTGACCGCATAGGCCTTCTTTTTCTTCATAGGTTTTAAATTCTTTTCCATCAAAGCGACACAATCCTCCTCCTGCGGTTCCAATCCATAAATAGCCTCTGCTGTCTTCGTAGATGCAATTGATTTCTGATTGAGACAAACCGTCTTCTAAAGAGTAATTTCTAAAATTATAGAGTTGTGATTTTACTGGAAGTGTGAAAAATAGCAAGAAGAATACAATTGTGCAGTACTGTATTGACTTATGGAGTAGTGCTATTTTCATTGCAAAATAGGTTTTAAACAAAAATAGGAATCAGATAATTTTAACTGATTCCTATTTTTTTAGTTTAGAGAGTTTTATATTTTATTGAATACTAATCTTCTTATTTAATTCTTCGATATAGTTTTTAAAACGCTTATCGGTATCCATTAAGTTGTTTACTGTTCTGCAAGCATGTAATACTGTAGCATGATCTTTCCCACCACAGTGTAATCCGATAGTAGCCAACGATGATTTTGTCATGCTTTTTGCAAAATACATTGCAATTTGACGAGCCTGAACAACCTCACGCTTACGAGTTTTAGATTTTAATAATTCTATTGGCAGATCGAAATAATCGCAAACCACTTTTTGAATATAATCAATCGAAACCTCGCGAGCAGTATTTTTTACGAATTTATCAATCATTTGTTTCGCTAATTCCAAAGTGATTGCTTTTTTGTTCATTGACGATTGAGCCAATAGAGAGATAAGCGCACCTTCTAGTTCGCGAACGTTTGTTGTAATGCTATAAGCCAAGTATTCAATTACTTCTTTAGGAAGGTCTAATCCGTCAGCATATACCTTTTTTTCCAAGATAGCGATACGTGTCTCTAATCCAGGAGTTTGCAAGTCTGCAGCTAGTCCCCATTTAAAACGAGATAATAATCTTTGCTCAAATCCTTGTAATTCTACAGGCGCTTTATCAGCTGTTAAAACCAATTGTTTACCTGTTTGGTGCAAGTGATTGAAAATGTGGAAGAATACATCTTGTGTTTTTTCTTTTCCTGCAAAATATTGTACATCATCAATAATCAAAACATCAATCATTTGATAGAAATGAACGAAATCATTTTGATTGTTATTTCTTACTGAGTCGATATATTGCTGAGTGAATTTTTCAGATGAAACATAAAGAACCGTTTTATTAGGAAATTCATTTTTAATTTGAATTCCAATAGCGTGAGCCAAATGTGTTTTCCCTAAACCAACACCACCATAAATCAATAAAGGATTAAATGCTGTTCCTCCTGGTTTGTTTGCAACAGCAAAACCTGCTGAACGAGCCAAGCGGTTACAATCACCTTCAACTAAATTTTCAAAAGAATAATTAGCATTTAATTGTGATTCTACATTTACTTTTTTTAAACCTGGAATAATGAATGGGTTACGAATGCTGTTTTGATTTAAATCAATTGGCATTGAAACTGAAGGATTTTTTAATTCCTTTTTATTGTTAGTTGGTATCTTAACTGTATATGGTTTAGAACTATTATTATAGTTGTTCTCCATAATAATACTGTACTCTAAGCGGCCTTCAGTTCCTAATTCTTTCTTAATTGTTTTCTTTAATAAGGTGATATAGTGCTCCTCTAACCATTCGTAGAAAAACTGACTAGGAACTTGTATCGTTAATACATTAGAACTTAACTTAATCGGTTTAATCGGCTCGAACCATGTTTTGAAACTTTGTGAACTAACATTGTCTTTTATTATCCCCAGACAACTCTCCCATACTTTTGTAAATGCTTTCTCCATTCTTAATCCCTAATTTATATATGTTGAACTTCCTTGTTTTATCCTTTAAATCCCCTGTTTTCGGGTATTACGATGTAAATATATAGAACTTTACCTAAGTTACATCATTTATTCTGAAAAAAAAGTTAAAAATATTTTCATATTTCTATTGACTTATTCGAAATTTTTATAGAGTACCCTTCTATCGCCTTTTTTTTGCTTTTTCTTTCAAAAATATAATCAACTCTACCCAGTCGAATTCCTGCCCAACCAACTTGTGCCACAAGCACTTCTTTGTCATCACTGTTCTTGAAAGATACAGGATTATCAAGGAATGTATGAGTATGTGCACCTAAAATAATATCTATATTTTTTGATTGTTTTGCCAAGTCAACATCGCTAACTTTTTTATTATCATACTTATAACCAAGATGAGAAAGACAAATTACCAAATCGCATTTTTGATCGTTTTTTAAGTAATGAGTTGCCTCTGCAG
>CAYWAV010000136.1:0-6435 GCA_964456225.1 uncultured Chitinophaga sp.
AAGCTTCATTTAACCACTGAACCGCCAATTTTTTGTAGGTGCTGTTACCTGCTGGGCTTCTTTCCAGTCGGAGGTCTGTCGTGTCAAGTTTGCACTGTTCTCTGTGCGTTGGCTTGCAAGGTCTTTTTATTTTTTTTGCATCTGCTTGTGTGTCGGCAAAAAAATAAAATGTGCTTGTAAATGCGTTGGCTTTATGCTGTCCTTCTGAATTCAATTTTTTGATTTAAAATGTTTGCTTCAATTAAACAGAATTCATTAAATCGTCTTTGTTCAAAGCCCACACCTATTTGTAGTAAGTTGTTTAACTCGGCAGTCAATAAGTCAACCGTCCATTCAAAACCGTTGTCAAATGCTTTTGTTATTAAACCGTCAATAAACCCTTGCTCTGTTGCATTTCTTGCCGTTTTCAAAGCATTGCAATTTAAATTGAGCTTGATATTTATGTCGTCCTCAATTTTTGCGTTGCCGACCTTTGCTTTAAAATCGCCACTTACAAAATGGGTCAAGTCTTCACAAGTCGGATTACTCTGTGTTGGCAAAATTGAAAGTGTTTGTAAATGAGGTCTTAAATTCCCTCGTTTAGTGTCGCAATGATGCTCTGCATCTTTTACACCTTTGCAAACTGCAACCATATTATGGTCGTTTAGTTTTTCTGTTTCTATGCAAGTATGTCTTGGTTTTAAATGCTCAACTTTTATGTTGTCCATAGAAATACGTTGCATACAATAAGCACAAATATATCCTTGCTCCTTTAGCAAATAGGTTTTATAGTCATTCTTAAATGGGTTCTGAAAGGAAGTCCAAGTATAATTTATCCCATTACTATCAACACGATAATTAACCAATGCTTGAGGCTCTGTATTTGATTTTACAATTTGCTTCATACTTAGCTCAAAATGAAATTTAATTTAGTGGATAATCTTATATACTCAGCATCATTTTTATTCAGTAAATCTAATTTCTTTTTAGCCTCCTGATATTTTTTTTTACTAATAAGATTTGATATTTCATCAATTGTAATTTGTGTTTCTTCGGGTCTAATTTCTGCTCCCATATAACCTGCTAGAATTGAATTTATATCCCTGCCGTAAAAATCATTTGAGTGTTCTATTAATTCTCCCTTTCTCAAAATGTGTAGTTCGCCTTCTTTAAAATTATTTATAAGTTGAGGCGAATGAGTAGTAATAATGAATTGTGCATTTTCTGAATATTGTTCTATTTCAGAAATGAAACTGCTCTGCCAAACTGGATGCAAATACGTATCAGGCTCATCAAATATTAGCAATGTATTTTCTTGAATTAGAATTTCATTTATTCCTTTGATGGCAATTATTTGCTGTTCGCCTTCGCTTAAAGCATCTGTGTTTAAGTGAATTTCTCCTTCTTGTGGAATTGAACTTGTTTGTAAAACCCCTTTGTTTAAAGTAATGCCAATTTCATCTAACATTTCTTCATACAAAGCCATATCCAATAACTCAAAAAGTTTTTTCTCTTCTCCAAAATGATTTTTAAGAGAATAGAGTCTTTCCATACTTGGGAAACTGAACTCAATTGAATTATCGTCATCGGCTACAATGGTAAATTTTGCAAACTGACCTAAAACAGCCACAAAGTTTTTCATTACTTCATATGCTCCCCAAACATCTTTTGCTTTTTTTCCTTTTGCCCACTTTGCCTCAGGCTTTTTAATCCTTATTGAAAAACCACTTAATTCCGTAATCTTCAATTTGTCAAAAACAAATTCCTTGGTATCACCGAACTCAAATGAAAGTAAGGCTAATAATAGCATTTTGAAATTTTCGGGACGATAGTAAAAAAGTGGTCTTGTTGCTAAAAAGTTGCCATTTAAGAATGCCGTTTTTTGTTTTTTCTCGTGTTTGTTACAAAGTTTCTCCATGTGGTCCGATAAACCTGAATAGTATATCACAACATTGCTTGGAAGGAAACGGAGTAAAGCAGATTTGTCTTGTTCTGTGAGTTGAACTTTTCCTCCCTTTAAATCTGAAATAATAAAACCGTCAGGTAAAACCCCAGTATCCATTTTTATTGGCTCATCTTTTCCCGTTGCAGATAACCTTACAATATGAGTTGTAAAATCGCCTGTTGTTGATGTTCGCTCTTCCTTGTTTTCGTGGGTTACAGAATATACCAACTCAAAACCTAATGGTGATTTTTCATTGAGATAAGCAGCACTGAAAATCTTTGCAAGAATTTCAAGTATGCTGGACTTGCCCGAACCGTTTGCTCCAATAATTACCGATATTGATTTCTTAAATTCGATAGTGAAGTTTTCGAGGTGGTTGTATTTGTGTATATGTAATGATAATATTTGCATATTCTTAATTTTTAAAAATTTCTTTTTCAAATTCTTTAATTGCTTGATTCCTATTTAATTCGGCTTTTTCTTGCAGGGAATTTGCTGCATCTTTGATTTTTGAGACCTGTTTGACAATGACGTTTTGAGTATTTAAATCAGGGATTGGAAAAATGAAGTCTTGCAATTCTTGTGCATTTATATTGGCTTGACCTAAAACTTTGCGACTTATCATATCAATTTGAATTCTCCCAATTGGTGAATTAAAAAGATAATTAATATAGTCAACATTTGCTTTTTTAGAATCCAATTTTAAACGAATGATATAGGATGCAAAAGTATATTCATCATTTAGATTAAATACAGCAGTTTTACCAACTAGCTCTTTACTGTTCGTTCTGTTAAAGAGTAAATCACCTTTAGTCAATAATACTTTTGCTTTTCGTTCGTTTGGAACAGAAATATATTTTAAATCATCAATATCAAGTTTTGAATTATTAATATTATTCATTCGGAGCATTGGTGTTCCAACTGGTTCTAACGAGGCTTTTGATGACAGACCATATTGATAAGATAAGAGAACGTTTCTTATTTTTTGAGCAGTATACTTACCCTCAATAATCCCTTTTATTGAACTTAAATTGGAAAGGTAATCTGCAGCCCATCTTTCAATAAGACTGAATTTTGTAAACGTAAAACCTTTGTTCTTTTCTACGTTTTTTAAGCTGATACCTAAAATATCTAACAAATAAGAATTGATTTCATTTTCCTTTTGTTTTGCAGCTATATCTTGTTCAATTGATTTTTCTGTTTTTATATAATATGCTTTCAATAGTTTTTTTTGAATATCTAAAGGCGGTATTGGAATGTCTAATGTCTTTAGAATATCAAAAGTAAGATTTTGTCTAACAGAACCTGTTGTATTATCATTTATGACTTTACTAAATCGTTCTGTTTTAAAAAGTTTATAAAGAAAGTCGGGCAATAAATTTTCTTTACAGCTAAATACAACATAAACGGGACTAATGTATTCGTTTAGTAATTCATCAGATTTGATTCCAATACTTCCAACATTAATACGATATGGATTGTATCCAATCCACCCCGAATCCATTCTTTTGTATGATTGGTTTATATTGATACCTTTTTCTTTGTAGGCATCAAAAATTCCTATTTTGTTACTTACGCCTAGAAACCCAAATTCCTTATCCGGAAAATCATTTAGTTTAACTCTATGACTTTCTTCTTTTATAAGTGTTCCAAGTTTAACAATCGGATATTCGGATGTGATTCTTTCTGAAGAATAGCGTTTTACGTCCCATAACTCAATATCACGGAACGAAAGAAATTTTATGAAATTTCTTGGTGTTTTGTTAATTATTGTTTGTGTATTCATTCCAAAGTTTGTTTTTTATTCTATACTTCTTGAATGTTTCCGCTATTGGTTTCAATTCATTGTTTCCGCTTGGCGTTCCTGTAGAGGTAATGCCAGCATCTTGCACTTCAATAATTGGAATTTCATATTCAAAATTAGTTTTTATCTCAACCCTTATTTCCTCTTCAATCTGTTTTAATATTTCAGATAGTTTGTTTTTAGTTTTTTTCTTTTCTTCAATGGATAACTTTTTAGTTTTCAGATTGGTTTCTAAGGTTAATATTTCAACTTTATATTTTCCATTAGCATTACTGGTAGCTTTCTCTTTTATTTGACTAAATTCTTTTTCTTCTTCTTCTGTGAATTTCTTAAAGAAGAGTAAACTTGTGCTAACCATTGCACCAGATGCTATAAATACATCTTGAGGAATTGATGTGATATTTATAATTTTTGCTTTTGATTCTATATAATTCCTTACTTTTTGCATTTTGGGATTATTTAAAATGCCTTCTGGTAGAACGATTCCCATCCTGCCACCAGGCTTTAAAAGATTAATACATCGTTCTAGAAATAAAACTTCTGTTAATCCACTTGAAGACCCTAAGTCAAATATTTCAAGAACTGACTTACCCATAGGCTTATCTTTGCCATTATCTAAATATGCCCATTCTTTCAAAGGGTTTAGAACTTTTTCCTCATAGGAATTTCCATATTTTTTAATGAAATGTTTTTCATCTTTCTCACTTGGCAAATCATCAGGAGTTACTCTCAAAGATTTTTCAACCCTTGAACCGAATGGCGGATTTGTTAGTATTACGTCAAAGCGTCCATCATATATTCCATTTATATTAATTAATCCATCGTGATGATGAACCCCACCGTGACCATCACCGTGCATAATCATATTCATCTTGGCAGTTCTTGCCATTCTTGGATTAGCGTCAGTGCCAAAAATATAATTGTAGGATAGTTTATTATAACGACTACCTAATAGACTAATTTCAAATTCTTGATTCAATTTATTTATATATTCTTGAACTTTATTGTCAATTTCTTTTTGCTTCTTTAATGGGAGACTATCAAATTCTTTGGCATAGGTTTTTTTCTTGAACTCAATTATTTTATTATTTATATCTTCTCTTATATTGTTTCTAACAAATTCAAATGCAGTGATTAGGAATCCGCCACTACCACAGCAAGGGTCGCAAATTAGTTCACCTTCTTGTGGGTCTAAAACTTCAATCATATATTCTACTACTGTTCTTGGCGTAAAAAACTGACCCAATTCACCTCTAAATGTTCTTCCTAAAAATTGCTCAAATGCTATTCCTTTTATATCGTCTGATGTATCAGATAAGTTGAAGGATTCTAACTCTGAAACAATCATCTCAAAACTATTTCTCTTGATTTTTATTTGGTCTTTAGTTTCAAAGATGCCATCATTCTCAAATTTGCTTTTTGTCTTTCCAAACAAAAATTGCATATAGTCTTGGTCTAACGGACTTCTTTCTTTTTTCAAATCAGGCCTTATAATGGCTTCAAAATGTTTCTCGCCTGCAATAAACTTATCCTTTGAAAAAATCATTTCTTCTTTAGATTCTCTTTCAAACATAATTTTCATAAACAACACTTTACTAATTTCGTCAAAGGCTGCTTCTGGTGAAAGTTTATCATTGTTTCTTATTATGTTATGACATCTTGATAGTAATTTTGTGAATTCATCCCTTGTGAATGATTTAGTTTCTTTGATATATTTCTCTATTTTCTTATCATCTAAAATTGTTTCTGCTTTAGGTAAATCGATTAAATTTTCTAATTGTTTAGGGCTATTATCTTTTTTAATATGATAAACTTTTGTATCAATAAGATTAACGGCAATAAAGAAATTTGCATTAATTGTTGAAGCAAAATTATAGCCTATCGAATAGTCTGCTTCTTTAATTTTAATATGTTCTGCTTTACATTCAACGGTTATAATGATGGAAGGGATTGAATCCTTTTGCTTGTCTTTTTCCGAACGCCAAATTGCTATATCGGCTTTATATCTTTTTTTAATTTCTACATCTTGCCCCAATTGTTCAAGTTTATAACCATAATTATTTACAAGGCGACATATGAATTCTTGTTTCAACTTTTCTTCAGGTGTATTTAATACCCATTCTTTTTTTAGGGGCAAATAAATATCCTTTCCTTTTATTTCTATTTGCATCATTACTTTGTCGTTTTAGTTGAGTTAATAAGTTCTCTTACATCAACTTTTAAGAGTGTTGCAATAGCTACAAGATTGTCCATAGAAGGTTGAATTTCATTGGTGCACCAACGAGAAGTTGTAGTTTCATTTTTGTCAAGTTGTTCCGCAAGCCATTTGTTTGTCTTGCCTTGTTCCGCTAAAACTGCTTTCAATCTGTTAATTGCTTTTTTACTCATATTAATCGGCATTTCGTGCAAATATATCAACTTTTGGTTACTATATTGAAATTTATTTTTGTTTAATGAAAGTCTATGAATTGTGTATGTCCACTTGTCGGGTGGTGGGTGGGCTTTAGGTGGGGTTGGGCAAAATTAAATGTGCTGCAAAAGGGTTGATTTGTGTGTCGGCTTGCAGCTCTTTTAATTTTGCGAAGGGTTGGCATTTTGTCGTCCGATGTCAGAACAAATGTTTGATGTTAGCACGTCCCCCAGCCTTGCAGGTAACGTCAGAGTGTGAAAAAACCAATTCCTTCAATACACTCTCCAATGTTAATAA
>CAYWAV010000137.1:0-6426 GCA_964456225.1 uncultured Chitinophaga sp.
CTGCTGCACTTACAGGAAATACAGCTACTACAGGAACAGGAACTTGGACATTGGTAAGTGGAACAGGAACAATTACAACACCTGCATCACCTTCATCGGGAGTCACTGGATTAGGAGTTGGACCAAATGTTTTTCAATGGAGCATCACAAATGCGCCTTGTCCTGCATCTAACTCATCTGTTACAATAACGGGAGTTGCAGCACCAACAACTGCAAATGCTGGATCTAATCAAACTATTTGTGGAACAACCGCTACACTTGCCGGAAATAATCCTACTTCAGGAACTGGAACTTGGACACTCATTAGTGGAACAGGAACAATCACTACTCCTTCGGCATTTAATTCTGCTTTAACAGGATTAGGAGTTGGACCAAATGTTTTTCAATGGAGCATTACAAATGCACCTTGTCCCGCATCTAACTCATCTGTTACAATAACAGGAGTCGCATCACCAACAACTGCAAATGCAGGAGCCAATCAAACTATTTGTGGAACAACCGCTACACTTGCTGGAAATACAGCTACTACAGGAACAGGAATTTGGACATTGATAAGTGGAACAGGAACAATCACAACTCCATCTTCCCCCACATCAGGCATTACAGGTTTAGGGGTTGGACCAAATGTTTTTCAATGGAGCATTACCAATGCACCTTGTCTTGCTTCAACATCAACCGTAACAATAACAGGCACAACAGCAGCAGATGCAACTATTACAAGTGTTTCACCAATTTGCATCGGTACAGCTGCATTTAATTTAAGTGCTGCAACTGCTGGCGGAACATGGACTGGAATAGGAATTACATCAGGTGTTAGTGGAACATTTGACCCTGCAACTGCTGGAACAGGAACATTCACTATTACTTATACAATTACAGGAACTTGCGGAAGTGTTGATACATCTTTAGTTACAGTTGTTCCTAATGATGATGCAACAATTTCACCAATTGCTTCTTTATGTGTTAGTGCAGCAGCTACAAATTTATCCGCTGCAACTGCTGGAGGAACATGGAGTGGAACAGGAATTACTGATGTAATCAACGGAACATTTGATCCGGCAACAGCAGGTATCGGCTCTTATACAATCACTTATACCATTCCAGGATCTTGTGGCGCAACCGATACCATGCTTGTAACCGTAAGTTCTACATCCAATGCAACAATTACACAACCTGCAACAATTTGCGTGGGTACTCCTGCATTTAATTTAAACGCTGCAACAACTGGAGGAACATGGACAGGAACTGGAATTACTTCAGGAGCTAGCGGAACATTCAATCCAACAGCTGCAGGAGTAGGTATTCATATTATTACCTATACTATTTTGGGATCTTGCGGAGCTGTTGATACGGTTTCAATAACTGTTACCTTATCAGTAAACGCAGCAATAAATTCTGTTACCCCAATTTGTGCAGATGCATTACCATTCAATTTAACTGCTGCAACTGCCGGAGGAACATGGAGTGGTACTGGAATCACAGATGCAATTAACGGAACTTTTAATCCTGCATTGGCAACTGCAGGCAGCAATACAATTACCTATTCAATTGCAGGAGCCTGTGGTGATACGGCAACACAAACTATAACTGTAAATGCATTACCTACTCCAACATTTTCTTCAAATGTAACAAGTGGTTGTGCTCCGGTTTGTGTAACATTTACCGAAACTGCTTCAAATACATGCAACACAATGTTGTATGATTTCGGGGATGGTAGTTCGTCTTCTGCATCCACGGCAACAAATTGTTATTCGATTGCAGGAAGTTATTCTGTTGCGATTACATGTACAGATTTAAATGGTTGCGTGGGAACAACCACTGTTACAAATATGATAACGGTATTCAACACTCCTATCGCTGCATTTACTTTATCTCCTTCAGGAATTGCTCCTGTTGGTTCAACAATACTTTTTACTGATGTTTCTACCAACGGAGGATCTTTATTATGGAATTTTGATGATCCATCTTCAGGAAGTAACACTTCTTCATTATCAATCGACTCGCATACTTATGGTGCGGAAGGAGTGTATTGCATTACTCTAATTTCATCCAACGCAAGTTGTGCGGACACAACTTCTGAATGTATTACCATTGCTGACGAAGCAACAATTTCCACTCCGAATATATTTACTCCGAATGGTGATGGCACAAATGATATTTTCTATTTCACAACATCTTCTCTAAAAGAATTAAACTGTGTTATTTATGATCGTTGGGGATTAAAAATAGCTGAGTGGACATCTTTAAATGATGCGATTAATGGTTGGGACGGAAGAACAACAAGCGGTTTAGTTGCAACTGATGGTGTATATTATTATACAATGAAAGCAAATACATTAAATAATAAAGTAATAGAGCAAACTGGATTTATTCATCTTCTAAAAGAAAAATAAATGAAAAATAAATTTCTAAAAATCTTATCCATCGCATTTGTTTTTGTTTTCTTAAATCTGAATTATATTATTGCGCAAATGGTTGGACCAAATGCTTACATCAAAGCAACCAGCTTAGAAATTGGACTAGATGGACAAGGCGGGTTTGAAGGCTGTAGCACCACTGCTTCTCCTCCACTTCCGGGAATGCATCATCGTTCGACAAATCCACTTTTTGGATTCGTTGCCAATCCTCAAATAAATTTATGGACAACTTTTGATGGCGATTTTTTTACTCCAGGAACACCAGAAAATGGCTGGGGAATTGAAATAGGAACAACAGGAGGAGTATCTGCGAGTAACAATGCAACAGGGGAATGGAATATTACAGGAGCACTCACAGATTGGACTCACATCTTTGATTGTTATTCTGCTGACTGGGAAGGAGATTTGACTAGTTCAACAAATCTTCACATTAAAATAAATTACTTTCTTCAGGAAACAGATTTGTTTTATACAACTACAGTTTCAATTACAAACAATACAGCATCAACAATTCCTGAATTATTTTATTACAGAAATTTAGATCCTGACAATAACGTTTCCATTAGTTTTGACTACACAACACAAAATACAATTGTGAGCCAGCCCGGCACAGGATGTAATCTCGCACATGTGAGTGCAACTTCATTGGTTCCTGCATTACAGCCACAGTCATATTTAGGTTTAGCTGCCGTTGGTGCAAATTGGCGTGCAATGTATGGCGGTTTTTCCAATAGAGACGGATCCAATATTTGGGACGGAAGTACAACAGGGTTTGTGCAAACTATTGGTGCAACAAATTTTGCGGATGAAGCAATCGCCCTTGGATATAAAATTGAGAATTTGGCTCCTGGCGCTACTGAGGTTATAAAGTTCGTTGTGATTTTAGATGATGCATATGCGTCTCAAGCCATCAATAACCTGTTATATTTAAATTATCCTGGATCTGTTCCCGGTGCTCCATTGAGTTGTACTCCTTATACGGATACCATTCCAACTTGTGGTGGACCAGTACCAATCAATGTGTCGGGTCCCAATGTGTCTGACTATACTTGGACTTGGAGTCCGACAACAGGTATTACACCATCCACTGGACCTAGCGTAATTGCTAATCCAACAACAACTACTACTTATACAGTAACAGGAACGCCTTTATCAGCATGCGTTGCACCTATTAGTTTTACTTTTGTTGTAGATATAACAACTCCTGCTGATGCAACCATCAATCCTGTTGCATCAATGTGCTCTAGTGCCCCTCCATTTAATTTTACATCACTCACAGGTGGCGGAACATGGACAGGAACAGGAATCACTAATGCTAGCACTGGAACATTTGATCCTTCCATTGCAGGCGGTGGAACATTTACAATTGCACACAACATTCCTGGCGTCTGTGGCGATACGTCTTCTATTACAGTAACAGTAATCCCAGCTCCTACACCAATTTGTGTTGTAAACGACCCAAGTGGTTGTGCTCCACATTGTGTAACATTTACTGAAACAGTAAGTGCAACATGCAACAGTATTAATTATACTTTTGGTGATGGAAATACAACCAACACCAGTAATCCTAGTCACTGTTATGATTCTGCAGGCGTGTATTCGGTTTCAATTCAGTGCACCGATTCCAATGGTTGCGTGGGTACTTCCACATATACTAACATGATTACCGCATTACCTACTCCAGCTGCCAACTATACAATGTCACCAAGTGGAACAATTTTACCTGGAACAACGGTGGTGTTTACCAATACAAGTACAACAGGTGCAAATTTATTATGGACATTCGGTGATCCTAGCTCCGGAAGTAATAATTCGATTTTAAATTCGCCAACACATACCTATCCAAATGAAGGCTTGTACTGTGTTGACTTATATGCATCAAATCCATCGGGATGTGCTGATTCAGTAAGATATTGCATTCTAGTTGAAGGAGAATCCACTATTTTTATTCCGAATGTATTTAGTCCAAATGCCGATGAAAACAATGATTTGTTTCTTGTGTCTTCTAAAAATGTAAGAGAAATCACTTACGACATTTACGATCGTTGGGGTTTGATGATAGCAAGTTACAATGGTATCACTGGTGGCTGGAACGGAGAAACCAAAAATGGCAAAATGGCTCCGGACGGAGTTTATTACTACATTTTAAAAGCCACCACCGACAACGGAAAATCAATTGAACAAGAAGGATTTATCCATCTATTTTCTGAAAAATAAAAATCACTATCAATAATAAAAAATGCTCTTCCTCTAAGAAGGGCATTTTTTATTTAATTCAACATTAACATATACTTAATAAAGCGTCATTAATTTTACAAAAAAATAAATGAAAATATGATAGTAGAATTAAATGCACAAATGAATATTACGGAAGCTGTAATATATTTAAAAGACGGGAAAAGGAAACACGGGATGTTAATTGAAGAAATGATTAATGATGCTTACCAATTTATTTCTAATAGTAATTATTCATTATTCAAAAAAGATAACAATCAAGCTTACTTTGAAACTGTTCATCAATCATTAATTGAAACGATAGATACAAGTTTGAAATAATTAAGAAAGACCTCTTTGCTTTTTAATATTCTCATAAGCACTCTGTACTTTCTGAAATTTTTCATTTGCTCCTTTTTGAACTTCTTCACCTAATGCAGCTACTTTATCCGGATGGAATTTAACAGCCATTTTTCGATATGCCTTTTTAATTTCTTCTTCCGTAGCGGAAGGAGTAATTTCTAAAATCAAATAATCACTATTAGTATCACGAAAATACATCGCCCTAAGTGAATTAAAATCTGCAGCACTTACACCTAAATAATTAGCTATGGTATGAATAGTTTGCAATTCTAATTCATGAACATGACCATCTGCCTTTGAAATTCCAAATAAGTAATGGGTAATTTGCAAGCGTTCCGAATGTGGCATGTAGTGCTTGATTTGATTACACACATCGTGCAAAGGAATGTCTTGCTTTAAAATTTCTTTTAAAACTAAAATCTGCTGTTGAGCATTTTGCTCACCAAATTGCTGACTCAAAAAACGTTTTACATAATCCAACTCACTTTTTAACGTTTTGCCGTCACTTTTCATAACAGCTGCAGAAAGAACCAACAAACTGGCTGAAAAATCTCCCACATGAGAAGCATTCTTTAATCTTGAAGAACCGGCTTGACCATTGGTTGTTTGCACAGAGATGCTTGCTGCATCAAAAGCTGAACCCAATGCAAAACCTAAAATACCTCCTAGCGGACCACCAAAAGCCCAACCCAAACCTCCACCTAACCATTTACCAAATTTTACTTTTGCCATAATTATTTTATTGTGCAAATTTAATTAATAAAACAGAGTAGGAATAAGAATTGGATAGCATAAATTCGTAAAAAAATAACCCTTAACACCTAATCATTATGAAAACAGATTTGTATACTAGAAGTATATTGACAATAATTGCAATTGCATTGTTGGCATTGGTATTTAAGAACACAACCGTTGTAAATGAGGCGAAAGCCGATAAAATCAATCTGAGCCGGTATGCCTCCGTTCCATTAAATGAAGATGGCTCTATTAATGTAAAATTGGTAAGTGACATGGACGTAAATATTAAAAGTATTGGTGGAAGTAGTGTTTATGGCGTAATTCCTATAAATTTAAAAGAAATAGCTGGAAGCAGTTTTTATGGCACTTTGCCTATAAATATTAAGGAATATGGAGGGAGCAACGTGAGTTCCACCGGATTGCCTGTAAATATTGAGTCTTTGAACGGAAGTAGTGTGTATAGCTCTTTGCCGGTTAAGGAGACTCATTAATGTTTTACACTGAATATCAGTAAGTTAAGCTACAAAATGCAATTTAGAAGCATTCTTTTGTCGTTTTTTGGAAAAATGATATAAATTTGCACCCGTATTAACTAACTAAAACTTATTAAAATGAAAAAAGTATTATTATTTGTTGCTGTTGTTACAGCTGCATCTTTTGCTTCTTGCAAAAAAGACCGCGTTTGTACTTGTAC
>CAYWAV010000138.1:0-6339 GCA_964456225.1 uncultured Chitinophaga sp.
CGGGTAAAGAGTGCAAATAATTAAGCCCATTTAAAACAGCCGAAATAATTTGCTTCAAATCGTAAACAGATTGAATTTTTTCACGGCTAATGTTTTCTGCTAATGTTTCACCTGCTATGAAATTAAGCACCAAAAAGCCAAACTTTTTTCCTTCAAAAATTAACTCTCCACTGTCTTTGTATGAAACTATGTTTGGATGCTTGATTGATTTAAGAAATTCAATTTCTAGTAAATTGTTTTCGCTGTCAAATGCTGAACGATGAAGTCTTGCATAATTGAATAGTTTAAGGAAATACAGTTTTCCGTCATTCCCTTTTACTCTGTATGTTTCGGCATTACTACCTTGCTTAATAAAAAGCATAACAGAATACTTTTCATTGACTGAAAAGTTCTTTGGTAGTATGCCCTGTTTTAATGGTTCCATAAATTAATTGCGTTCAGGAATAGGTGGTTGAGGTTTTGTTCTATCAATTAACTCACTTATTTGTGAACATAAATTTTCAAGTTCATCCAAATTTCCATCATTATTAATATTTCTAATTGACTGATTAATAAATTGCCTAGCTTTTGTTGCATTTTTCCAAGTCCTTTCACTAAAAGTTTCATCCATATTTTCAATAAACATTCTTTCTCTGAAACCGTCAGGTAAAGAACTAGTAATAATAACTCTACTTAAATCATTTATATCTTCTATTAATTCCTTTGCTAATTCCGTTTCCTTGCTTCTGATTATTTGTTCTACCTTAACTCTAAATTCTTCTAAATGAGTTTTTATTTTTTTCTTATCAAGATTTTCAGCTCCAAACTCACCCAACTCTAATTTAACTACTAATCCTTCTGCTCTAAAAAAAGCTTCTTTCAATTCTTCGCTAACTTTTGGCCACTCGTCAATTGAAATGTGATTTTCAATTTCTCTTCTATTTTCACGAACATTTTTCAAGACAGTAATTCGACCACTTGGATTATTTTCATTATTTATAAGATCTTGTTTTAATTCTCCCAATCTTAACAAACACTTATCAACTTGGGAAGAATTATTTTCTTCCAAATATTCTTCAATTCTGGAAATATCTTTATCTATTTCTTTACTTACCCAATTTGCATCAACTTCTTTACTTTTAAAATCTTTCAATTCTACTTTATGTGTCCAATTAATATCGGGAAAAAAAACTGAACAAGTTGGTATCCCTCCATTTTCATCAAAACGAAGCGTTACTTCTACAGAGGATTTTGCAGGGATAACTTTTTCAACATCATCACCTGTAATTATAACGCTTGTAACGTGGTCGCTCAAAAAGCTGTCTTTACCTTCTGCATTATCTTCACCTTGAAAAATCCTTATTTCTAAAGTATCTTCCGACTTACCAGGAACTAATTGTTTGGGTGTTTTAATATCAGAAATCACTCCCACAGCATTTTTAAGCAATTTGTTTTTCTCTAAGCCTTTTAATCCTTTAAATACTCCAATTTCTTTTTTCTTATCCCATATTTCAATGCCGAAAAAGGAGTTGTTTTTTGCATCGGGTATATGTATTGGCAAAAAGGATATGGATTTCGGAATACAGACTAAATTATTTCCTTTATCATCGATTAATCGCAAATTAAACACATTGTTTATGCCAACATTTAATTGTAATTCGATAAGCGATAGTTTATTAATGTTTATTTCTTGTTGAATATTAAAACCATTATCTCCTCTTTCAAGAACTAATGTAACTTTATCAGGTAGATTAGCTTTTGTTTTTCCCTTATTTATTTTCACATTAATCAAGGTGTCTTTTTCTAATGTTGCCGTTTCGTAATTTATATCTAAAACTACTTCTCCGTCATTGCCATCACCTATAATTGCATCCTTAGTAGAAGCAAATAGAGCTGCTCCTTTAGCTACTATAGTCATAGGATTTACACTGGTATCTATTTTGTCAGATATTTGTGTTTTAATCATCTTTCTAAAAACAGGGGATAACGTGGGGCCTCCTACTAATATGATTGCGTCTAAATTCTTTTTAGTTAAATTATTTTTTTCAATTACTTTCAGTGCTAAATCAATTGCTCGTTGATGAATAGGTTCTAAAACGGTATGCAATATATCTTGACTAAAATCTATATTTAGACATATGTCTTTCCCATCATCATCTTTTAATTCTATATCTCCAGGATATGTTTTTAGCAAATCAGTACTTTGCTGAAATGAGAGTTCAATTTTTGCATCTTCTGCAAATCGTTTCATTACAAATCTTAATAAATCTGCTTTGTTTTTATCAACTAAATATGAACCTAAATTGTAGTTGTCTTTTAGGTATGGAATTATCAATTTATCCACGATAGCCAAATCCAAATCTTTACCGCCTAATTCATTATCGCCACCTGTATCTATAATTCGCATCATTCCATCTTCATCCTTTTTAACTAAAGCTGCATCAAATGTGCCACCACCAAAATCGAACACTAACCAAGTACCCTTATTGTTTTGTGCTTCCATATTATAGGCAAGGCAGGCTGCAACTGGCTCTTCTAAAAGTACTACCAAATCAAATCCAGCCAATGTGCCTGCATTAATTGTAGCTTGTTTTTGTGCGATATTGAATTTTGCTGGTACTGTAATAACAATTGAGTTCAACTTTTCTGTCGTTACAAAAGATTTCAATGTCTTAAGAACTTCTGCCGACAATTCCTCTGGAGAAATATCTCTACCTAAATTTGTGCTTTGATAAGTAAAAGGATTTGACATTTCTCTTTTAAATTCGCTAAATGAGTTTGGTTTTGTACCATCTCTAAGTTCCTTTTCTTTTTCTTGTACAAAGATTGTTTTGGCTCTGTCATTACCAACTATAAATCTACTACCATTTTGAATTGCAACACAAGAGGGTATTATATCTGCCTTTCCTGTTGTAACGATCATTGGTTTGCCGTTTTCAATTTTTGCAATGGCAGAATTGGTTGTCCCTAAGTCTATTCCGAAATTTATTTTGCTCATATTTTAAGATTTTTAATTGTTATATTTAGTTGAAACTTCTGCCTCCTGAATAACATTTCCTTTAAATTTTATTTGTGGCTTTAAGGTTCGAGAAATAACTTCAGACCCTTTTGCAAGTGTTTCTTCATAGAAAGTGTCTTTTATTTTCATTGGTATTCTTTCGTCATAATCTTTACCTGTAAAATCAGTTATTTCGTAATCGCTAGCATTAAAATAGTTTCTTAATCTACCTAAAGACCCTTGCAATGCAATGGCTTCTTGGCTTTCGGGAGGAAGTGTATTGGCGTAGTTGGCAATACGTTGTAATTCATTTGCACTATTTTTGTGAAATGTATGGTCTGTGGAGGGTTCAGTTGCATTTAATTTATCTGCAACCATTAATTGCTTTTCAATTAAATTTAATAGCTGAAAATCTAATTTGGCACTCTCAGTAATTAGTTCGGATTTTGTATTTTCAATGTGAGAATAGACATCCTTTTTCAATTCAGTAGTTTTGTTTTTTAGTTGTTCATCAAAATCAGTCTTATCTGTTTTTTGTCTTTTGCTCAATAGCCAATATAAAAGCCCTGAAAGTAGTATTGCAGAAAGCACTCCAATAATGCCGTATAGCGAATTTTTACTTAGTGATTTCGAAACTTTGGTAATTTCCCCCTTGTTTTTATCGCCAGTTTCCTTGATTCTGTTTCCAAGTTCATTTGTAGTTTGTGCAATTGCGTTGACGTTCTCTTGTGTTTGATTTCGCAAACTATCAATGGTTTTATTAGTATTTGAAAGTTTGCTGTTTAGTGTTCCTATTTCAGTTTTTAGTTTGCCGTTTTCGACTTGTAAAGTATTTACTCTTTGGGTTAACGGTTTGATTTCTTTGTCTAAATCTTCTTGCGTTACTTGTGCAAAAGCACCAAGTGAAGAAAATAAAAGTATTGCGAATGTCAATTGTTTTTTCATATTAGTATTCTGCTTTTTGAATTTTTGATTTAATGTCATTAATTGCCGTTTGCTGTTTATTTACTTGCGAATTCTTTTCAGCATCAGCACTTTTAATAAGGTTATTTATTTTTTGCTGTTGGTCATCAATTTGTTTTTCTCTGTCTAACTGACTTCTGAGGAATTGCCATTCCTTTATTTTACTCATTTCATTTTGAGCATTTGATATTTCTGATTTAAAGTATTGAGTGTTGTTGATATCTTTCAGCTTTTCTTCTAGTTGTTTCAATTCAATTTCCAATTTCTCTGAGGGTGCTAAATCAACAACAAAATTCTTGCTGTGAATCAAATATTCATCTACATAGACCTCAATACGATTTTCACCAACCGAATAAAAACAACTATCACTAAGCCCCCAGCCAGTTAACTCTAATAAAATTGTATTTGACTTGATATTTGCTGTTGTAGAATTTGAATATCCCTTAGGTGATATTTTTTCATTAGAAGAATAACTACCATCTGGGTTAATATATTTATTGCAAATCACTATTTTTCTATCTTCACTACATTCTACATTTAATTTTAATGCTATAAACCTTGTATGTTTTTTGTAAAAAGGGTTTGTAGTTGGTAAAATGTTATTGTCTTTATCTGTATGTTTAATGACAGAAGAAAGAATTTTAAAAGGTAACTTTGGTGGTATTTTTTTGTATTTTGTTATGATTGTCGATATTGTAGAATTTTTTAAAGAGTGTTCTTTTAACCAATTCGCCAACTCTAAAAATTTTGTTTTATTTTCTTGGTTATCACTTTCCTTGATTTTATTCAAATTATTGTCGGACAAAACGGTTATTAATAGCTCATTTACATGCTGCCAATTTATTGAATTCTTAATATTTTCCTCTACTGCACTGCGATTTATAGTTTTATGTCCTAATCTTATTTCAAAATCAGTTTCTTCTAATACCTTAACCTGTTGTTGTATTTCCCTCTTATTTTCTTCATAAGCATCTTTTATGGATTCTAATAATTGTATCGCTTGTGAAATGGCTTTGTCTTTCATTTCTTCAAGCGTATTTAAGCTATCTATGATTCTATCTTTTGTTAGCTTACCTATCGCAATTTTTTCTGTTGATTTTGCCAGTTTCCTGGCTTGCTCAAAGTAATCGATGTCGCTTTCGTTTTCTTGGTGATGATTGAAAAAATCGATACTGCATTGTAAAATTTCATTAGCAACCTTATCAGCAATCGAAGAATATCTAACATTTGTTGCCCCTAAAATGGCTTTCAGTTGATTTAGGTTTTCGGTAGTTTGCTGGAAAAGAGCTTTACCGATACTTACTGAGTTTGACTTATTTGCTTTACGTTTGGCATTTGATTCTCCAATTTTGCTTTCAATTTGTTCAAAAGGTTTCTGAACAAAACCTGTCAAAAAATCTTCCTTAGCTGAAAATTTAATATTTGAAATGGATTCAATTAACTCAGAAGTTTCAAAATCTTCTTCTTGTGTCAGGCTATTAAGAAACAATAATTGTATTTCTTTCTTTGAAATTTTAAAATTTTCATCAGTAGCCTTAATTTTTAATTCATTTGAAAAATCACTTTCAAGAAACAGTAATTTTAGATGAAGTGTTTCCTCGTCAATTCCATATTCTTGCAGATACAGCGTAGATAGATTGTGAAAAGCGGAAGCATTTCTTTTTGTAATTTCATTATAGGATTCGTCTTCTGAGTCGTATGCCAACTTTCTCCAAATACCAATAGCTGTATCCGTATCTCCATCCTTTAAAGCTTCAAATGCTGGCTCATCTGTTATTGAATTTCCATTGTAAAACCAAAACAAAGCAGCAATAATCTTGTCGTTATAATGGTCTAGTTTTAGAGATGCATCGGCAACATTTTGTATGGTTAAATTTATTTCACCTAAAGCAGGAAAGGAGAATGTTGTGAATTCTTCGGGAATGGCATCACCGGAATCAATATATCTAGGAATTCTTGTAATGTGCCTATTTTGTAGTGCTGCACTCGCACCAATAAGCAAACCAATAGTCCGATAAGGGTTGTTTTGAATTATTTGCATTTATCTCTCAGTTTAAGATTATCGAATTTATGGTTTTCTGTGCGTTGGAAAAAAATGGCTCTTTTGCTTTTGCCGAAGGGTTGGCTTTGTGTGGCGGGGCAAAAGCAAATGTGCCATTTGTGCGGCTGGCTATAATTGTTTTTAAAAAATGTGCGGTGGAAAAAAATAAAGATACAGAAGCGTTGGCTTTTGGGTCGGCTGTCTGATGGTTTCTTTGTCTCATTTGTTGTCTTGTTATGTCGTTCATTTTATGCACTGTCGTCTTTATAGGCTTGCAGGTAACGTTTTGCGGCTTGGCGAAGATGGCGATTTTTACCACAAATGTTGATGCGGAGAACCAAATTTGATTAACCACAAA
>CAYWAV010000139.1:0-6218 GCA_964456225.1 uncultured Chitinophaga sp.
TGAGGATTGGGATATATTTGTAATGAGTGGTATCTCACAACGGGATAAATATTTTGCATTAAAATTTGGTCCGGTAAAACAAAAGGCAATTTGAATGCTGACTTCGAAAAGACAGTATTATATCCTCTTATTTAGCAATTATAAGTTGAAATATCTTTGAATTGAGGCCGATTCGATGTAGAGCTAAAAACCAGCTTCGACCCTAATCAATGTTGATAAAAAAATAAACCTTACATCCGGTTTAATTAATTTCGCTATCCTTATTCAATAAAATATGAGTGTATTAATATATATAGCAACGATTACCGTGAATTCAAACTGAAAAATCAAATTTGTAAACTCCTTCATTAATTAATGATACTCCCACATCCGTACGTCCATATAAATCCAAATGAAATTTTCTTACTGGCTGATCTAATGGAACGCCTAGTCGATTTCTAAAATACACCCCTAGTTCACTGCCAGAAGGGAAGGAAGTAACTTGCTTTGGATAAAGCACTTCATTAATAGTTTGAGATCCCATAAATAAACCCTCCATGCTAACGCCATCATCCCAAATTATTTCTATCGCATCATTGTGTCTTTGTGCCTTACCTCTGCCGTCAAAATGTTGCGGATACAATTGCTTCGGCAGGAAAAGGTGAGGATATGCAATTACATCCTGTTTTCGAATTTTAATGTAAGCATCATTTGGCCTTGTGTGGTTATTAGGATTTTGGCCCCAATTTAAGCCTGCAGCATTTTGAACCTCACCAGTATTCGCTAAGAGAGTTAATAAACATGTAGTATCAACTGTGGATGGCACATCAATAATTTCTGTTACATCAGCTTCCAAACATGAAATGGAATTATTAATAACACGAGTGATATACTCATTTAAGGGATTAAAAGTGTCCCTGGTCGTTTCTGCTAAAATTTCTCGGTATGGTGTGGTGAGTCCATTTGTTGAAAAATTCGCAGAACCCACTAATGCATGGACTATTTGGCCTCTATGTCGCCAAACATAACATTTTGAGTGAACTCCAAGATTAGAATAAAAAATATTTACGTTTTCAATCGTATTTTGAAGATTTATTAATGAATTATGAAGCGGTCTTTTTATTCCTTCTGAACCATACATCCCATAAATAACCCGTGACCGAAACGGAAGATTTTGCAATTTTTCTATTGGCCTTGGGCCAACATATCCAGATAAAACGATAAACTCGTCAGTTTCAAACAATTCATGCCTGTGAAAAATAATATCTTCTAAGTTGTCAATAAATAACATCGCAGTAAATTATTTTTTGTTCTTTAGTGTAATTGTATGCTCTTTTTTAGGCGCATTTGTGAATTTTCTGTTGAACGACCTAGTAATGTCAGATAAATTTACACTTTCCACTTTTGCAATTTCATAATAGCTATTCACACATATTTCCACTATCACCTGACTCATGTCTATAGTAATCCCATCAACAATTCCGTCACCGATTATCATTACAAAATATGATTCCGGCTTTGAAACCCTGGAAAGTTCATTCATAATTTCGGTCATTGATGCTATGTATTCTGCTTTTGCAACTGCAAATGTTTTTGTGTCAATACGATGGTGATTCCCAATTTCATGTTTCCTGACTGGTCGGTGGTCATACCCAAGCCAAAACATCCTTTGCTTGTGATACAAATAATAATCAAATGTATTTATGTAGGGTGGTGAAGTGATTATGAAATCAAAATGATTGTCCTCAAATTGTTGTAAAACCTTATATGTATCTCCATTAATAACTTCTGCTTTTGCATTAATTAGATGCTCCTTTGTGTTAAGCGCTATAAAATAATCCTTTGCGGTGTAAATAAATGATGAAAATACAATCCCGTCAGGGTGCTCTTTTTTCTTAGCCGTGTATCTTACTTCACTGTCTTGATTCGAGACCTTTACAATTATTTTGGAGAATGCACAATAAAACAAGTCTTTTACATTTGTGTTTGTTAGTGCGTCAATTCTCTTTTTCAGTATTGCTAGCTCATAGCTTACATTTTTCTGAAACCAATGATCAATATTTGGAATGTCAGGTAGACTAGTTTCGTCTTTAAATGACTCATACCAATTTTTAAAGGATCCATTGTTTGTTACATCCTCTAATTCAGAAATAAATGTTTTTGCTAATTCAATTTCATCCTCCGAATAAAGATTAGTTTTTGCCCTTGAAATAATGTAGGCAATTGGATTGAGATCAATACCTACCGAATTTATTTCGTTAACTACACCTTCCACTAATGTTGTTCCGCTTCCACAAAACGGATCAAGAATAGTAAAGCCTCTTTTACAATACAAATTGAAATACTTATTTACTATCTGCGGCGTAAATTTCGCTGGATAGGGATGAAATCCGTGTGTATAATAAGTGCTGTTTTTATTTTGATTGTCTGTTATCATTTGAATTTTTCGCCGGGTAAATTTTTTCTGAATACTAATATAAAAGAGTGACCTATATTAAAATAAAATCTCCTTGCTTTGTTGCCGCCTAAACGTACAAGCTTCCTTTGATTGGATTGATCCCAGATAATCATATCCCACATAATCCAACCCATACTAGTTGCAACATTAATCAAATCACTATGCAAATTTACATATGGTGTATTTTTTTCAACTTCACGATAATCACGAACAACCCAAGCATTGTATGCACCTGGCTTTGCAATCTGGAAAAGTGACATAAATAAATCTTTCATCTTGGCCAAATACTCAGTGTAAGTTACATTACCTAAATCTTCCAAGTGCTTAGAATAAGGTTTAGCCAACTTCCTGCTTTGGTTTTTATAAATATTTCCATTAAAATCCTTATCGGCAAAATTATCCCGTATCTTGTTCAATAAATTTGCATAAGGTGGAGACGTTAAAATAAAGTCTACCGTTTCAATTGGAATATGGCCAGCCACATTTAATGCAGAATCCTGAATTACAATTCTTCTATAATCCAGATTTGGCTTCCCGTCTTTCGAATCAATACCCTGATTAAATAGTTTTATAAAATCATCGTTTAATTCAACTCCTATCGAATGGCGTTTAAGAATGTTTGCCGCATCCAGAGTTGTTCCAACTCCCGCAAATGGATCAAATACCGTATCATTCGGTTTTGAGTAGATTTTAATAAAGTGTTTTGCCAATGAGATCGGAAATGCCGCACCATGTATTCTTCTTTTTTCCGTAATAGGACTGTTAAAAATCTGTACGCTTTTTCCATGTAAAGTCCACTCGCTCCCATTAAGATCATTCAATTCATGTCCATTTAAAATAGGGTTTTGAACTTTCTTTTTTTTCTCAATCGGTTTGTCTAAGGTTGTAAAATCAATTAGAGTAAGTTGTTTTCCATCTTCCCAAAAGACAACTCCTTCCTCTTCCTTTTGTTTAATGTAAGGCCTTTTTGGCTTTTTTGTATTCGTCAACATCATTTCAGTTTTAAAGGTGATAAATTTTGTAACCCTATAATTCGCTTTTCATTGAAGTTTAGGATTTTAATCAAATGTATGAATTTTAATGGGTTTTCGATGTATGTGGAACTTAAATATTTCAACAACTTGTTAACTCTAAGTTCCATAAGCCAAGTTAATGCATTATTGTGAAGGTAAAAATTTTAAGGCTATAGCTTAACATTTAAAAAAACTTCTTCAATTTTTTATTAAATTAGTTTACTTTGGACTAATAAAAACTATTATTATTTCCCGATCTTTAATACAAATAAAATACTTCTATATGAAAATATTTACTTTATTTCTCCTCCTGTTTATCTCCTCCCAAACAATTTTTGCTCAAATAGTGGGCTCCAATGTGTATATTAAAGGAACATATGTGGAAGCGGGTATCAATACCTGTGGTGCCTTTGGAGCAAATGTAGCACCTCCCATTGGTTATCATCCAACGGAAACACGTCTCAGTTTTGTTGCCGATAGCGATATGGATGGTTGGGCAGTTGGCTCACCTAATTATTGCGGTGATTATTCTGTGCCGGGTTCTCCTGTTGAAGGATGGGCCAGATTGAGGCATCGGTTTGGGTAAATACAGATCAATCGTGTTACGTTAGTGAAATTCCCGGTTCTATTATCGATTATACCACTACACCCGGTGCATCTTCCGCGACATGGGAAGGAAATATAGCTGTTCCAAGCTTAAATATAAACCAAAAAACCGTTATAAAAACAAACAAAAGGTATTTAACAACAACGATAACACTCACAAATACAGGAGTTACTGCACTAAATGACGTTTATTATATGCGCAATATCGATCCGGATAATGATCAACCCTGGAGCGGAGATTTTACTACCGATAATACTATTGTATCAAATCCTCCCATTGGTTCTGATGCACTTGTAACTTCTGAGGGATTAACTTACGGATGTTATTTAGGAATTGGCGCTAGAAATAACAATGCAAGAGTATCCTATGGAAATTTTTCAACAAGCGATGGATTACCTTCCCAAGTTTGGACAGGAACCGGCGGATATTCCATTACCGGAAGTTCTGTTGGGGATATCGCAAATTCTATTTCATTTTACATTCCAACTATTCCCGCCGGAGCATCAGAAATAATTTCATTCGTATATATTTTTTCTCCCGATGTTGTAGAAGAAGCATTAGCTTCAACTGCCGGAGCATTTGTTTGCGAAGCTCCAACAGGAATTACCACAACCGTTAGTACAACTACTGCAAATTTCAACTGGACACCCGTTGCAGGTGCGACCTGATTACACACTTAAATATCGCCCAACTGCAGGAGGAACATGGATAACTGTTCCTGTTGTTACACCACCCGTTTCCATTACAGGATTAACTGCATGCACTTCTTATGATTATAAATTAATTACTACCTGCGCAGGGGCAATTTCTCCCGCAAGTATGGGAACATTTACTACCTCTTGCGTACCATGTGAAACTGCTCCTACAGGATTATTTGCCGATAATATTACAACCACTTCCGCCAAATTACATTGGGATGCAAATCCGGATGCAATTAAATATAAGGTGAGTTATGCGCCTGTGGGTGGAGCTGCTATTGTTGTAAATGCAACATCCAACTTTAAAACAATACCGGGATTAATACCGGGAACTACCTATAATTATAAAGTGCGCAGTGTTTGCGCCGGTGGTATTCTTTCTGATTATTCTGCCACTTCAACATTTACGACTTTATTCCGTTTAAGTGAAAATGCAATTGCTGATGGGGAGATAAATGTATATCCTAACCCTGCTGCAGATAATTTCACAATAACACTCGAAAACTTTAATGAAGGCGAAACAAATATTAAATTATTTGATATGCTTGGAAATATAATTCTGGAAAATATTATTTCTGTAACTGAAAATAATAATTCTGCCATTATAAATGTTTCCGGTATTGCAAATGGAATGTATTTGTTAAGTGCAGAACAAAATGGATTTACATTAAATAAACAAGTGGTGATTGGCAGATAGGGCACGAGACACGGGACATAGGACACGGGACAACGTAGTTATGCAAGGAAAATATCATTTTAGAAGATGTTAGTGAAGCTCTCGCTCTTAGCGAGGGTTTCACTAACGGTAATAAGAGGAGACATAGGACATAGGGCCTAGAATATAAGAACCAGTATATAAGAAAAAAAGGAGAACCTGCCTGACACGGTCAGCAGGAAGGCGCAGATGACGCTAATTGGGCGGATAAAAAAGGATGAAAAAAATTGGTGATGGAGATTTAATAAATAATTGTGATTGTAAGTTCATAATTATCGAAAACGATAAGTCCCGAAGGGACGAGACATCTTGCCTCCAGTGGTGGGTGAAAAACACCCGACCACGGCATTGATGAGCTAGTGAGGCTCTCGCTCTTAGCAAGGGTCTCACTACGGGATCAACCCTAAAAAACACCAATTTTGCTAGCTGCTATTTCCCCTCCAGTGGTTGGTGAAAAACACACAACCACGGCATTGATGAGATAGTGAGGCTCTCGCTCTTAGCGAGGATCTCACTAATGGGATATGACTAAAATATAAATTACCATTAAACCACTCCCAATTTTCCCAATCCGGCAATAATATTTGCCGTAACTGCTTCAGAATTTGTTTCCACGGGAACAAATTTGTTTCCGGTAACCGTTTCATATAATTCGATATATCGCGCAGAGATGGTATTGATCCACTCCTCTCCCATTTCGGGAACTGCTTGTCCTTCCTTACCCATGAAGTTGTTTTCAATGAGCCAC
>CAYWAV010000140.1:0-6103 GCA_964456225.1 uncultured Chitinophaga sp.
AGTTAAATTATCGTATATTTAATTAGAATACAAACTAAAGGCAAACCGTTAGGCAACATTGCTAAACAGACCCGACAACAAAATGGGCGACAGTTCTTCGGTAGACAATTTCACGTTAGAATGACTCATTAGACAGAAAAAATAAAAGCCGACCCTTCAGAGATTTTTATTTGATTTTTGCCGACACACAATTTTTTGTCATAGTTTTTGAGCCAACGCTTCCTTTAGCACATTTGCAGGTTAGTTTTAAAAATGCGTAGAGAAAATTACGCATTTTTAAAACTTGCTTCGCACCACCTGCAAAAGAGCTAAAGCCCCACCGCACAATCAAAAACATACGCCAAAAAATTTCAGCCGCTCCCCGTCTTCGCAATTGTTAATAATTTTTCTTTGACAATTCAGACTCTTTTAATACTTTTGGACATTAAATGTCAAGTCAAATACATACAAATTGAAAAGCATAGGCGAAATAATTAGGGAACTGAGAGAACAGAAATCTCTTTTACTTAGACAAGTTGCAGCGGAAATAGAAATTGACCAAGCCTTGCTTAGTAAAATTGAACGAAACGAACGAATGCCCACAAAAGATCAAGTAAAGCGCTTTGCAAAATTTTTCGGCAAAGATGAGAACGAATTACTTGTTTCATTTTTTAGCGACAAATTAGTTTATGAAGTCAGAGACGAAGAAGTAGCTCTAAAAGCTATGCAAGTAGCTGAAAAGAAAATTAATTACATTATCAAAAACAAAAATGGTAAATAATAAATCTATACAACCTATAGCCAACGAGCTACCTAGTCATTTTGCTGACAGGTTGGGGATTTATTATGCTTCAACAGTAAATCAGGAACACAAAAAAGTAAACGGACAATTTTTTACGCCAGTAGAAATTGCAACACTGATGGGGTCTTTCGCAAACTCTTCAAATACTTCTTTGCGTATTCTTGACCCTGGTTGTGGGACAGCAATTTTGACTTGTGCGTTAATAGAACACCTTGTATCGAATAAGAATTTGCATTCAATAGAATTGGTAGTTTATGAAACAGACAATGATTTAATTCCATTATCAAAACAATCACTCGATTATATAAAAGAATGGTTGCACTCAAAAAAGATTGATTTTAACTATTTAATCAATACGAAGGACTTTGTATTGGAAAACGCAAACTGTCTTTCAGAAAATGTAAATCTGTTTTCAGAAAAAACAGAACCGTTTGATATAATCATTTCTAATCCACCATATTTTAAACTTCCAATTGACGACAAACGCTCTATAGCTGCCAAAACTGTTGTTAACGGACATCCGAATATTTACGCAATATTTATGGCTGTTTCTGCAAAACTGCTAAAAGAAAACGGAGAACTAATTTTTATAACTCCCCGAAGCTACGCTTCGGGAAGTTATTTTAAGTTGTTTCGTGAATATTTCTTTAAAATAATTGAAATTGATAATGTGCATTTATTTGTCTCCCGTAAAGACACATTTAACAGAGACAAAGTATTACAAGAGACAGTAATTATTAAGGGGAAGCGAAAAGAAAAGAACAATCCTAATCATAATGTTGTTGTTTCTTCATCTCAAGGACTAAAGGACATTCTTACGCCCGAAACAAAAACATTCAAGCAAAAAGTATTGATTGATTTAAGTTCCAACGAAAAAATTCTTTATTTACCGACCAATGATTTTGAAGAATCTATTTTAAATATTTTCAAAAACTGGAACGGAAATTTAAATAAATACAATATTCAAATTTCAACTGGTCCCGTTGTAGGTTTTAGAAGCAAAGAATATATTCAAGACAACTACCAAAACGGAACAGTTTTTCTTGCTCCATTATTTTGGCTGCATAATGTAAAACAAATGATTTTGGAATGGCCTCTACCAAAGCCTGAAAAAGGACAATATGTAAGGATTGAAAACGAATCAAAATCCATTTTGATTCCGAACAAGAATTACATTTTGCTAAGGCGTTTCAGTAGTAAAGATGACAAGAGTAGATTAATTGCTGCACCATACTTCTGTAATTTTATTAAATCTGAATACATCGGTGTTGAGAATAAAGTAAATTATATTTATCGCCCAAAGGGTCATTTAGATAGAAATGAAATAGTTGGATTATGTGCATTACTAAATAGCACCCTCTTTGATTCCTTTTTCAGAATTTTTAACGGAAATGTAAATGTAAGTGCGACAGAACTTAGAGAAATTCCATTGCCAGAACTTGAAACAATAAAAGAAATCGGGAACAACATCATTCTTTCAAATGATTTTTCAGTTGAAAACACAAACAAAATAGTAATTGAACAATTTGAACTCTCAATAAGCCTTTATGAGTAAACTAGACGAAGCAAAAAAGATTTTGAAAGAACTTGGGCTGCCAACAGCGCAACAAAACGATACTTCGGCATACACGCTTTTAGCGTTGTGCGGTATTAAACCACGTGACAAATGGATTAAAGTAACAAGAGCAAGCCAAAAAGTTTCAAAAGGAATTATGGCTTTTGTGCATGAAATTTACGGAAAAGAATATGCTCCCAATTCTCGCGAAACTTTTCGTAGACAAGTATTACATCAATTTGTTCAAGCAAGAATTGCAGATTACAATCCTGACAATCCTAAACTACCTGTAAATAGTCCGAATGCTCACTATGCTTTGACACAAGGCGCATTGGATGCAATCAAAACTTTTGGAACGAAAGATTGGAAAAAAGCAGTTGACAAATTCATTTTAGAAGAAGGCGATCTATCGAAAAAATATAAAAAGGAACGAAAACAGATTTTAATTCCGGTTAAACTCAGCAACGGTAAAACTTTAAAATTATCATCCGGAAAACACAATGAAGTTCAAGCAGCTATAGTTCACAATTTTGCTGCCCGCTTTGCAAATGGCGGTTCTGTTTTATATTTGGGAGACACCGCTAAAAAAGATTTATACGTTGATGAAAAAACACTAAAAGAATTGGGCATTCCGGTAAATCAGCACAGCAAACTACCAGACGTGATTATTTACGACCACACAAAAAATTGGTTGTTTTTAATAGAAGCGGTTACATCACATGGACCTGTTTCACCGAAACGAGTTGTTGAACTCGAAGAATTTTTAAAAAATTGTAAAGCAGGAAAAATCTATGTGACGGCATTTCCTGATTTCGCTGAATTCAAAAAACATTCAAATAACATAGCTTGGGAAACAGAAGTGTGGTTGGCAGATGTGCCAGAGCATATGATTCACTTTAACGGTGATAGATTTATGGGACCAAGATAAAAACGAAAAAACATGTTCAAAGAAAATGATGAAAAATATATTAAAAGGCTAATCGGCAGAAACGAAGTAGTTCTATTTTTGGGTTCTGGCTTTTCAAGAGGTGCAGAAAATAAGATAAAAGAAAAATTTCCAACAGGTTAT
The DNA here is from genome assembly GCA_964456225.1 of uncultured Chitinophaga sp. GTDB lineage: Bacteria > Bacteroidota > Bacteroidia > 2-12-FULL-35-15 > 2-12-FULL-35-15 > 2-12-FULL-35-15. Next base: position 3,406 of record CAYWAV010000140.1, read on the forward strand.
GATCTAGGCAAAAAGATTTGGGAATTTATGGGTTACGCAGGAGATTACGATAAAACGCCTTTGCCCGAGATGTATCAAGCTTTTGTTTCAGCGGGAATAAAGAAGCAACAGAAAATAGAATTTCTAAATAGTAATTTACTAAGTGGCAACATTCCCGATTTATACAATTCTGTCTGTCAGCCATTTTGGTACAAGATATACACTTTAAACATTGACGATATAGTTGAAAAAGTATATCGCAAAAACAGCAAAGGATTTCAAGAGGCAATTTACCCTAAAGATGAATTTATTGAAAGGGATCAATCCTTAGATAAGACAAATGTAATCTATCTTCATGGTAAATTACCGTGTGATCCTCAAGATATAGTATTTTCAACAAAGCAATATGCAAAAGCCCAACTAAGTCATCAACCTCTTTATGGTCAATTTGTATATGATTATGCTACCAAACCAACAATTTTTGTAGGAACTGATTTGAATGAACAAATATTTGAACGGTATATTGAAGCAAGAGAAGGAAGAGATGGCTATGCCGAATTACGTCCGAAATCTTTTCTTATTACGCCAAGTATATCTCCTGTTAAAGCAGATATATTGAAAAATCAATACAATGTTCATCATATAGAAGGAACCACTGAAACTTTTTTAAAATGGTTGTCTGATATTTTACATGAATTGCCCAACAAAGAAAGCGTTCTTCGTGATACTTTTCCGAATTTGCTTAGTGTTTTAAAATTTACCGACTTATCTGATCTTTCTCATAAAACTATAAACGAATTCGCTAATAGTTTTAATCGTGTTCCAACTGATTATAAAGTCATAGAAACTCGCTCAGCATATCTTTTAGGAGCATCGCCAACTTGGAATGACATATATAAAGACACCGACATACCAAGAACCATAACTAAAGAAATTTTCAGTTTTATCGAAGATAAATTTCATTCTGCAACTAATACGGATAAAATTTCTGTAATCAATATTCTTGGTACTGCAGGTTCTGGAAAATCTACAATTATTAAAAGATTAGGGTTGCAACTTTCCCAAAACGGCAGAACTGTTTTCCTCACCTATTCAGATTTTATTCCTAAAATAGATTACGTTATTGATGTACTATCTTGTATCAAAGAACAGGTAATTTTAATCTTTGACAATGCAAAAAATGTATATTCTCAAATCAAAAATCTGATTAAAGAAGCTACAAAACTTGATAAAGCACCGATTTTCATTTTAACAATTCGAAACAATCAGTATGATAAATTAAATTATTATCTCGACCCAGATATTATTGATAAAAAGGATTTTATAATTCCCGACCTAGATGATGACGAAATTAATAATCTGATTCTAAAACTTGACAACAATAATTTACTTGGAATACTGAAAGGAAAAACAAACACAGAAAGGTTTAAGGAGTTCAAGTATAAAGCAAAAAAACAAATTCTTGTAGCAATGAAGGAGGCTACAAAAGGGTTGAGTTTTGAAGAAATCATAAAAGATGAATTTAAAGAAATATCTCCTTATGAAGCAAAAGTTCTCTGCTTATGTGTTGCATTAAATACAGAGTTGGGATACACCAATTCTAAACAAGATTTTATTGGATTTTCTAAAGTTTCACATGCTGAAGCCTTAACTTATTTAAATACAATTCTTGCAGGCACTATAATTTGGGTTGGTAGTAGTGGGGATAAATTCATTCTACGCCATAGAATTCTAGCAGATTATATAATTAAGTACTGCGCTGATGTTGACATGTTAAAAGATGCATATATTCGAGTTTTATCAATCCTTGCACCTGAACTAAAAAGGAATTATGGTCCATCAAGAAAATTTAGTTTATATAAATCCCTAATCAACCACCATACACTTTACAATCGGTTTAGGAATAGTATTAGTCATGCGAGAGATGTTTACGATTCTGTTTCAACTTTTTTTGGCAATGATTCGCAATATTGGCTTCAATACGGTTCGCTTGAAGTAGAAGGAGAAGGAGGCGATTTAAGCCTTGCTGAAAACTATATCGATCAGGCGTATTCAATTAATCCAAATAATCCTCATGTACAAAATGCTAAATGCAATTTATATTATAAACAAAGTTCATTTTGCAATGACTATGTGTTTGCACTTGAATATAAGAAGAAGGCGGACGAATTAGCGAAAGAATTACTAATGACTGTAGGGAAGGAAGATCCGCACACTCATCATATTTATTGTCGAGGAAACTATTACTTTATTTCGAAATGGGTTAAAGGTCGAGCTGAAAAAATATCCAAACTGAAAGAATTAAAGAAGATAGTTGATGACGCAGTAAAAACACATCCTAGAGATAAAAAGCTTGATATTGCCGCACAAGCCATAAATCGTTCATATATTCAATTAGGTTCAAGCGACCTATCTTTAACCGATCCTGAAATTCCGGAATAAATGCAACACTATTTTTGTCATACTTTTTGTGCCGACATACATTTAGCACATTTGCCTCCTCGTTCCTGCGGGGCAAAAGAGATAAGCCAACACACAAACAAAAAGATATGCCAAAAGCTAGCACACGGCAACGAGAAAAATCAAATAAAAATCTCTGCCACCGCACTTTTAAGACAGTGGACAACTATGTAAAATGACCGTGACAGCCCGAAACGAAAAAAGCAACGATTGCCTAACACGGGTTTGGCAAAAGTGGCGGTTCTGTGCTTCGTAGGAC
>CAYWAV010000141.1:0-5992 GCA_964456225.1 uncultured Chitinophaga sp.
GAGGCGCACTCCGTCAGTTAATTCTGGCGGAGCCGTCTACTCGATTACCAGCTGGCGTTCTGTCTGTCGAGTGTTTGTAGTCCATGTCTGCCGTGTGTTTCATTTTACTTTTTTGTCGTTGGTTTGCGTGTCGGGTGTTTTAATTTTTTTTTAAGCGTTGGAGAAAAAATTTGTAATTCTTTCTTGTGTCGACTTTGCAAGCTCTTTTAAAATCTTTGGTCTGTGTGCTGATTTGTGCGGTTTCTAAATGTGCTTGCAAAATGCGTTGGCTTTTATTTCTTTTTTGTTTTCATTAATTCGGTCATTGTAACGAACTGATAAATCATTTACTTTCGATTGGCTAACAATTACAAAAAATTTGTCAAAACAGAAACAAACTCACCAATAACCCTCATCCCTCCCGCATTTTCTTCATTAATGATAATATTTTTGTAAGAATCATCGAACGAATTTGGTCTTAAAACAATTGAAATGTGTCGATGACTAAACTCGTCAACCTCTTTTTCACTTGAGTAAGTTTTAATCGTAAAAGCGGAATTAAAATCTTGATCTTGAATATCCCTGTTTTCTACTAATAGAATTTTTCCATTACGAGTTCCGTCAGTAGGTGGTTTAAATAAGCAAATTGAACCGTTCGGGATTACTCTGTTCATAGATTCCCCAATTATTTTGCAAGCAAAATAATCGTTGTTGGGTTTGCTGTTTTTAGGGCCTTCAATTAAGATGAAGTCTTTTTCTGATTGCATTTCACTGAACGTTCCGGCAGCAGCATAAAAATCATAAAACGGTATAGGATTTCTAAACTCTTTTTCCAATTTTATATTTCCTTGTATTGATATTATATTGTTTTTCTTTTCTGAGTTAGAATCTTTAACTGTTCCCTTCTCTTGTAAATAATTAAACATTGATACTGAAACGGGATTTGTTAAATTGAATCGAATCTTCACAACTGGAATTTGCTTACCATTATCATCAGTCATTGTGGTTTGTTCAACCTGATTCAATTCAGGACTTACTTCGCCCATATAGTAGAAGTCCATTCCTTCATCATTATTCTTTTTGATAAATAATGGTAGTCTAATTGCTCCTTTTTTACCTAAAATAGATTGAACATCTTTACTATCAATTTTTCTATTGGATTTTGACATCCAATCAAATTCTGTATTATTTACAAATTCATCCTCATATTTAGTTGACTGAGAAATGTCCTCTTCTTTATGATAATTTACAAAAATTGGACAATGTGCATTATCGGGACTTACTAAATAACCACCTACGTTTTGAGCAACAGGGTTTTCCGCGACATTTAATATCCTAAACACATCTTTACGTGAGTATTTTCTGTAAAGTACAAATCCATCTTGCCAATTATCTAGTTCAAATAATTTGTCAAATTCATAGATGGAATAATTTGTCGAATCAGATAGGAAATTTTTAAAGGCCTTGTTGTTTAAGTATGAAAGAAACGCACTTGAAAAGTAGAGATTTTCATTTCCATTTTTTAGAATATCCAAATCATAAATTTCTTTTGCTGAAATCAATTTGCCCCCTTTTTTCTCTCTAATAAATTCAAAATTTAAATTAGAAACACAAGATTTAATGGTTTCGTCAGAGATAGAGTAGTGGTATTTTTTTAAAATTATTTCTTTTAAATCCTTTATGGAAATTTTTTCAAATTCAATTAATAATTTGATGATTAAGCATTCTTCAACTCTTTTAGAATTATTTATTTCTTTAGAAAATAATTCTAAAAGCTTAACTTGTTTGTTAGATAATTCTGAGTTGTATTCCTTCTCAACTTTGATAATGAAATTATAATACGAACCTGCATAATTAACATACAAATAAGGGTCTCTAGAGCCATGTTCAATAAAATCCATCATCATTGGAATTCTACCCAACTTGAATTTCAAAAGATTGTAATCCTTTTTCAAATCGGAAAGCAGCTGCATGTTCGCAGAATCGATGGATTGAAATATTTTCTCTTTGGTAATTTCATCAAAATTAATGGTCGAAGACCCAGGAATCATCCTGCTTCCTTCGGTAATTAATTTTCTCAAAGAGTCTTTGTTGTAAGAGGTGTCACCGTATAATGCAATGGGAATTAAATAATTGTTTTCATAGTTGCCAATAAAGTCAATTACGGTTACATAGCTTTTTCCATCAACTTTCCTTAACCCTCTGCCTAATTGCTGAATGAAAATAATTGCTGATTCTGTAGGTCGAAGCATAATAATCTGATTGATTTTTGGAATATCAATTCCTTCATTAAAAATATCAACAGTAAAAATATAATCGAGTTTTTCATTTAAATTATCTGATTCTAATTTTTCAATTGATATTGCTCTTTCTTCTTCAGAACTATCACCTGTTAGGGCAATGGTTTTATATCCTTTCAGATTTAATAAAGCGGAAAGTTTAATCGCTTCATTTTTTCTTGAACAAAATATTAGACCTCTAGTTATACCGTTATCACTTCCATAAAACTTTGCTTGTTCAATTATCCTGTTAACTCTTTCGCTAGAAACTAATAGGTTAAAATCTGCTTTATTGTCAATCTCATTATTATCAATTAATAAATCGGTTACTCCATAATAATGAAATGGACTAAGCATTTCCTCTTCCATTGCTCTGTTTAATCTAATTTCATAAGCAATATTGTGATCAAATAGTTGAAATATGTCATTCCCGTCAGTTCTTTCTGGAGTGGCGGTCATCCCTAAAAGAAACTTAGGCTCAAAATAATCTATTAATCGCAAATATGAGTCTGCACCTGATCTGTGAGTTTCATCAATGATGATGTAATCAAAATGATTTTTCGGGAAATTCTCTAAGTGTGCAGACTTTGAAATAGTTTGAATTGTTGAAAATATGAAATCGCAATCTAATTCTCTTTTTTCACCTGAATACAAACCCATTGTTTTATCCTTCCCGAAAACTCTTTGAAACGTATTTAATGAATCTTTTGCAATGGTTAATCTATGAACTACAAACAATAACTTTTTAGGATTAAAAGACTTTGCATCGAAAGCAGATAAATAGGTCTTTCCTGTACCGGTAGCAGAAATAATTAAAGCTTTGTTCTTTTTATCTTCCCGTAAATTCTTTAAATTTTCCAACGCTTCTATTTGCATTGCATTGGGAATTATAATAGTTTGGGATTCAACTAAACCTTCAAGGTTGTTTTTTTTATTTAAAAGAAATTGCTTTTGGTATATTTCTTCATAAGACAAAATAAACTCTGTCGTTACAAGTGTTGCTTTTGCAAAATCAGTTTGAAATTCATTGAGTACTTTTTCAACAAGGTCACTTTCATCTAATGCGGAGACTTTAATATTCCACTCCTTGTTAGTTGATAAGGCTTGATCCGTTAGATTACTGCTACCAACAATTAGATTATAATGCTCTTTATTTTTAAATATGTACCCTTTTGCATGAGCATTTCCTGCTGTTGCAATTCTTAAATCTATGTTTTTGAATTGGGCTAATCTTTTTAGCGCTTCAGGTTGAGTAAAGTTTAAATATTGAGAGACCAAAATTTCACCCTTTATTTCGCGATTTTCGAGTTCTTTAAGTTTGTTAATTATAGTTGCGACTCCACTTGTTGTTACAAATGCTACTGAAATATAAAACTGATTACAATTTTCAAGCTCGTGAAGTATTGATGACAGAACTTTTTTTGGAGGACTTTTTTGATTGACAAGCAACTCCGGTTGATAAGCTAAATCAGATAAAATATTTTTATCTACATAACCTGTTTGTAAACTGTTGTTGAAAATTTGGGTTAGTTTATCCATTAGATACCAATTTAATCACTATTGGAATATCAGCCGCAGCCCAATCTAATTCCTCTAACTCATTTTTGTCTAACCACTTAAAATCAATATGTTCAGTCAACGTTAAAGAAGAATCTTTACAAGAACATAAAAAACTATACATGGTTAAATGAAAATCAGGATATTGATGACTAACGGTTAAAAATTCTCTATCAATATTTATCTCCATTTTCAACTCTTCTTTAATTTCTCTTTTTATCGCCTCTTCTTTTGATTCGCCTAATTCAATTTTCCCGCCAGGAAACTCATATTTCTTAGAAATGTAGGGAAGTTTATTTTCATTACGCTGCACACATAATATTTTGCTATTGCTAATTATAACTGCAGCAACTACTTGAATTTGTTTCAAATTTTTAATTGCCATCTATTTTGTTTGTGTTGAAAGTTCGTAAATTTTATACCAATAGAAAAACGCTTCCGGATTGGATTTTTTAAATTTGTTCAGTTTTGTATTCAGTGGTTCTTCAATTCACCAATCCTTTAATTCCAAAGGGTTTTTAAATTTTTCTACTTTTTTTGCATCGTATTTTATTAAAGCCGAAAGATAGGCCGACTTTGAAGCATCGGTTATGGCTTTTTCTAAATGATAGCTTTCCGAGAAAATATATCCTCTTACCCGATCTATTCCCAATTGCAATTCTTCAAACTCCCCCTTACCATCGGCTCCTCTTGTAGCAATACAAAGCGAAGTTTGATAAATATCATCCAAAACATCTTCTTTGGTTAATCCTTTCGTGTCTCGATACGTTAATTCCGTTTTAGCAAATCGGTAAAAGGTGGATTTAATAATTTTTGCATCTTCCACCACATCCAATAAATTTCCAATGTCATACAACTGTTTAATAATTTCCATACTCATACTATCATCCTTTTTGAAGTATGGAATCCCTGTTGTATTAGGAGCAAATGCAGTTAATTTATCACCGAGAATGTCTTCCAATGATGGAACATCAACTAAAAGTGGCTTTCCTTTTAGCGGAATAAAAGTTGATTGAATCGGAATCTTGTTAATGCTTTCATAATTTACTTCTTCAAACAAAATGTCGAGCAACACATATTCTTCTTCTTTGTTTGATTTATGAATGGGTGTATAGAAAAATTTATAGTGTTCCTTTTTAATTTTCGATTTTGTGTTTCTGTACTGTAATTCTTTTCTGATAAAACCTTGTTCCTTTGCCACCCTATCAAGTATTTCCTCAAGATTGTCGGGAGTTTTCGGCAAAATAATATCGATGTCAATGGATAATCGTTTAGTGGAATCCAACAGAAGCATAAGAGCCGTTCCGCCTTTAAATATAAAAGACAGCTTCTCTTTTACAAGCCCTTCCAACAAAAGCAGAGCACGGATAACTTTTTCAACTAAGATTTTATCGGCATTCCGATTTTCCTTAGAAACCTTGTTAACCCAGTCTATTGTTATGTTTTCCTTATCAATCATTTTCTATAAATTGGCATTAAATCAAGCTTGCTGCCGTAAATTTGTCCCGATAGCTATCGGGACGATTTTAAATACTTATTAAAACTTTCCTTTTTTCTTCTCCTGTCAGCGTAGCGAAACATTCTGCTTTCGTTTATCGAATATTTACTTAATGCTTCTTTAAATATTGTTCTCATTTCAGAACCTTGTTGAGCAGAAAAAATAATATCATCGCAAAAAATATCAACCAACATTTTTTCAATGGATGCGGTATTTATTCCTTTTATGTTTTGTAACGGAGCCTCCGAAACAAGCGACTTTACAATAAAAACTTCTTTTTCTTCGGGTAAATATTTTTCGAGTAAATCTTTTGTTGGTTCAAGAAACACTGAATATTTGGCTTCTTTTAAAAAAAAGAAAACAGATCTGGTTGCTTCTTTTTCTGCTTCAATTAAAATATAAAACCTTCCGGGCTGATGAACCATAAATTCATTCAGTGCGGATGTATTCCAAATACAAATGTCTAAATAAGGGAATTCCTTTTTTAGTTTTTTGTAAGTTGTTTTCAGTTTCGCTGAAATCTCAGGAATATAATTCTTCCCTTCACCAATCCTAAACTTCCCTCTGCCAATTCGTTTAAGAACACCCATTTGAACCAAAGAATAAACTCTCCAGTTTATGGTTGTCGGTGTTACTTCCTTTTCAAACTTGTTATAAAACGCACTAATATTGGCTGTTT
>CAYWAV010000142.1:0-5966 GCA_964456225.1 uncultured Chitinophaga sp.
TTTTTTACTGAATTAGGTAATCCGCGAAGGGATTTAATTTTCGTTTTATATGCTGCTAATTGCGCTTTATTAGGCAGCGCACCATGGATAAGAAGATGCGCCAATTCTTCAAATTCTGCTCCTTCGGCTAGGTCAAGAATATTATATCCCCGATAATGTAAATCATTGCCACTTTTACCTACACTACAAATGGCTGTGTTACCTGCTTCCACTCCTGAAAGCGCAACACTTTTTTTAGGCTTACAGCCTGTTGTTTCTTTATTGTCCGACATTTTTGTCTTTTTTAAAAAGTGTGTCTAATTTTTGTTCGTAAACGTGATAACCGATGCTCTTGTAGAGTTCTTCACGGGTTTGCATTGTGTGTAATACATTTTGTTGGGTTCCGTCTTTACGAATATGCTGATAGACATTTTCTGCTGCTTTGTTGGCTGCACGGAAAGCTGAAAGCGGGTATAAAATCAATCCTACACCTGCATTTTTTAATTCATCCACCGTGTACATGGGTATCATCCCAAACTCTGTGATGTTTGCTAATACAGGTATTCCTGTAGCATCCACAAATTTTTTGTAATACGTTAAATCAGGAACAGCTTCAGCAAAAATAAAATCTGCTCCTGCTTCTTTGTAAGCCACTGCACGTTCCAGTGTTTTTTCCAATCCTTCATTTGCAAAGGCATCGGTTCTCGCACCTATAACAAAATGTTCATCTGTTCTGGCATCTACGGCTGCTTTTATTCTATCTACCATTTCTTCCTTGGTCACCACTTCTTTGCCTGGACGATGCCCGCATCGTTTAGCGCCTACCTGGTCTTCAATATGCAAGGCTGCAGCTCCGGCTTTTATAAGTGATTTTACAGTCCGTGCCACATTGAATGCAGAAGAACCAAAGCCAGTATCTACATCTACTAAAAGAGGTAAATCTGTTACGTTGGTAATGCGATTAATGTCAATCAGTACATCTTCTAATGTGGTTATACCTAAATCGGGAATACCGAGTGAGCCTGCGGCTACTCCTCCTCCTGAAAGATAGATGGCATTGAACCCTGCCTGTTCAGCTAATAAGGCGTGATTGGCATTAATAGCGCCTACAATCTGCAGGGGCTTTTCTTTTTGCATGGCTTCCCGAAAAAGAAGTCCGGGAGAGCTGGTGTGATTTGATGTTTTCATAGTTTATAAATTACAAAGTAGCCTTTTCTTTCATCGAAATACGAAGTTGTTTTGCAGCTTCAAGATTCATATTGCAGATATTTCCTATTGTTTTTCAATTCTTTTACAAAGAATGGCATATTATTATTTTTTCAAGGATTACAAAAATCACAAAATCTTGCGTCACTATATTTTTGATTGTCGGGATACTCAATTTCTTTTTTATGATTACATTTTTTACACTGGTAAATATGTTTTGAAATTGCTCTTGTTGGAAAAAAACAATTTTCGCAAGGCAATCCTTTTATCCATTCTGTAATTTCAAAACCGGGCCAACTACAGTGCGGACATAAACTTTTTATTTTGTTAAGCAGATTAGTAGTCGCTTTTTCAATCACTTTCATTCTCGTAGGATTATACATGGCACGCATATCAGTTTCGAGATGCGCTTTCCCATCCAAAGAAAATTTCAGGGCATCAGCAATGGCTGATTTCAATGCTTCGGGTGAAGTTATTCCTTTGGCTGCTACTTTGAGTTCGCCTTTAGAAAAAGGGTATTTAACTACCAAGCCGTGTTGTGGGAATCCAATTTTTTCAGCGAATGCAATTGCCTCTTTATAATTTGTTACTTCAGTTTCTGAAAAATTAGTATCGGTGGATAATTCCCACCCTGCTAATTCAATATTATTTTCAGCATCCACTAACAATACTAATTCAATATCTGCCGGAACAAAATAAATGCTGGGATGGGGAACAAAGCTTCCTTCGCTTGCAATGCCAATCGCCTTACCTGTAATTTCAATTGCTTTAAGAGCTTTTGCTCTAGCCGCTTCAAGCTGTGAACCTTGCCGTGCTATTTCGTTTGTAAATGTGCCTAATAGATCGGTATCAAAAGTTTTTTCTACTTGTAAGCACATGCCCGTTTCCTGCAAGACAGGAAAAATAACATTTTCTTTGCTGTGCTTGGTCAGTAATACGGCTGTTCGGTTATTAAATAGTTCCATTTGTATTCTCGTATCAGCACCCTATTCATTGGCAGGCAACAACATATTAAAATTTTGAGGTGAAATAATTATTTTTGAATTTGGCGATAGGGATAATTGTTTTAAGGCCTCAATGGTTTGCCACTTAATAATATTTGGATTAATGCTTTCCGATAAAATTTTATTGGCTGCGCTTGCGCCTTCGGCTGCAATTTGTTTTCGCTCCGCTTCTTTTTTCTCTTGCTGTAGAACAAATTCCATACGCTGTGCATCTTGCTCGGCTTGTAGTTTTAATTGTATAGATTGGTATAAGGCATCAGGTAACTTAATACTCTTCAATAATACCGCTTCAATTACAAAACCTCTTTGTTGCAATTTTTCAGACATGAGTTGTGTAATTCCATGTTCTATTTTGGATCGTTCGCCAGAGTGCATATCTTTGGCAAAAAATTTTGCACATATATCTGCCGCTGCCGATCTAAAAACTGGCAAAATAATATTTGTTTCGTAATCCATTCCTATGTTACGCAACACACTTGTAGCGCTATCGGGTATTATATGATATAGAATAGAAATGCCGGATTGAATATTTAAACCTTCTTTTGAAGGGAGGTCCAACATGACTTCCAGATTTTCTGTTCTGATAGGGATCTTTAAAACCGTAGTGATAAATGGGTTAAACGCTACAGCGCCTTCGTCATGAGAAGTGCGGCTTAATTTACCTAAAGTTCTTTTTACGCCTACTTCACCATTTCTGACAATGGCGCATGAAGTTAGCAGAAGTGCTGATAACAGTACGAGTGATGTTTTCATTTTAGTTTATTTTTAATTTTAATTTGTTCCTGCTCCTTTTTCTTTTCAGTTTCGCCCCGTTTTTAAGGGGTTGCCGGTCTTCGATAATTACTCTATAATTTTAATCATTGTCCATTTTTTTAAGCGTTACTCACTTGTTAGCCCGGTAAAACTAATGCGTTACTGCGATATAATTCATGTTCATTCAGATGCACATAGCCCAATTGGTTCGTTAACATTCCTGTATTGCCTATTGTAAAGTCTGGCGTATTAGTGTGATGGTGTCCGTAAATCCAATAATCCGCTTGTGATTCAACAACAAAATCGTAAAGCTCCACTGCAAATGCTTCATTAATATTGCTGTTTTTATATTGAGGTGGATAGTTTTGCATTGTTGGAACGTGGTGAGTTACTATAATGCGTTGCTTGTCGGATTTAACAGCTAATGCCGGTTTTAAAAATGCTAAATCCATTTTATGAAGTTGGTTAAAATTGATGGCTGTAAGTTTTTTACCATTACATTTTATCAACGAAAAATCAGAAACACTTCGCTCAATAACTAAATGGTTAGGCACACTTATATGGCTCCAAAGTGTACTGAATATTAATTCAACATTTTTGTACGTAATAACTCGATTGTTGAGCAGAATAACATTCTCTCTTATTTTTTCATGTAACGGAAACTTAAAATTATCTATGCTATTATGATAATACTCATGGTTTCCGGGTATCCAATAGGTCTGTTGAAAATTATCGGAGAGGTAATCAAAAAACCAGTTGAATTTATGCTGCAAAGCAAACGGTAAAATATCTCCTGCCAAAATCAGTATTTCTCCTATTGGTTTTATAGGATTTTGTTTCAGAAAACTTTCATTTTCCCTAAACTCAAGGTGAAGGTCTGAACAGTATTGAATTTTTAGAGGCATTATACGTTTAAAAATTATTATTTTACTGCTGAATTATTGATGAATTTGTTTCTTCAAAGCGAAAATTAAAATTTAAAGTCCTCCATAAATTTTGTTGTGAAATCACCCTTCCTAAATTGTTCATTTTCCATAATTTTAATATGCAGGGGAATAGTTGTTTTAATCCCTTCTATTACATATTCACTTAATGCGCGGTGCATTTTGGCGATGGCTTCCTCTCTTGTCTGAGCAACAGTAATAAGTTTTGCTACCATCGAATCATAGTTGGGAGGAATTACATATCCAGAGTATATGTGCGAATCTACCCGAATGCCATGTCCTCCTGGTGTGTGTAAGTTTGTTATTTTTCCGGGGGATGGCCTGAAATTCTGGTATGGATCTTCTGCATTAATCCTACATTCAATTGCGTGAAGTTTTGGCAGGTAATTTTTACCTGAAATAGCTATACCGGCAGCAATCATTATTTGTTCTTTTATTAAATCGTGGTCAATTACTTCTTCGGTGACTGTATGTTCAACCTGAATACGGGTATTCATTTCCATGAAATAAAAGTTGCGGTATTTGTCCACCAAAAATTCAACGGTGCCAACGCCTTCATAATTTATGAAATTGCAGGCCTTAATTGCAGCTTCGCCCATTTTTTCTCTCAACTCATCGGTCATAAACGGAGAGGGAGATTCTTCAATAAGTTTCTGGTGTCTTCTTTGTATGGAGCAATCCCGCTCTGATAAATGACAAGCAGTGCCGAACTGATCGCTCGCTACCTGAATTTCGATGTGGCGAGGCTCTTCAATATATTTTTCCATGTACATACCGTCATTCCCAAATGAAGCCTGCGCTTCTGTTTTTGCGGATTCCCATGCTTTTTGCATTTCATCTTCCTGCCAAACAATACGCATTCCTTTTCCACCACCGCCTGCTGTTGCTTTCATCATTACCGGATAGCCAATTTCTTTTGCTGTTTTTTTAGCATCATCCAGGTCTACTAATAATCCACCCGAACCAGGGACAACGGGCACTCCTGCTTTTATCATGGTTTCCTTGGCGGTTATCTTGTCACCCATTTTATTAATATGCTCAGGAGTGGGCCCAATGAATTTGATATTATGTTGGGTGCATATTTCGGCAAATTTTGCATTTTCTGATAGGAATCCGTAACCTGGATGAACCGCATCAGCATTGGTTATTTCTGCAGCAGCAATTAATCGGGAAATATTCAAATAAGATTCTTTGCTTGGAGGCGGACCTATACACACTGCTTCGTCAGCAAACCTGACATGTAAACTTTCTTTATCTGCTGTTGAATAAACGGCTACTGTTTTTATTCCCATTTCTTTGCAGGTGCGAATTACTCTTAAAGCAATTTCACCACGGTTCGCAATTAGTATTTTTTTAAACATATTTTTAAATTTTTATGATGGGTTAATTAAAAACATTGGAGCTTCGTATTCTAAAGGGGTCATGTCTTCCGCCAATATTTTTACAATTGTTCCCGATACTTCCGATTCTATTTCATTAAAAAGTTTCATTGCTTCAATAATGCAGAGCGGTTGACCTATTTTTATTGTGTCGCCAACATTTGCAAATGCCGGTTTTCCAGGAGCGGAAGTGCGATAAAAAGTGCCTATCATTGGTGCTTTAACAATATAGTATTTTGATTCATCTGTTTCTGGTAAAGGCGTAACAGATTCTTTTTGTACCGGAATTGTTTCTGCGGGATTAGAACTTACGATTGGTGTTGCCTGAACCGGAACGGGCGAAGTTGCTTGCAAATAAGGAGCAAATTCTGTAATTATCGTTTCTTTTTCCGAAGACGGATTTTTAATTTTTATTTTAAAATCTTCAATCTCCAATTCTATTTCGCTTACACCCGATTTTGCAACAAACCGGATAAGGTTTTGTATTTCGTTTAATTTCATAGCGTGTTTATTTTTTTGTCAGTGTTTTTTATTTACTCAGATAAAGATTTCGCTCAGAATATATTTTCAGGAAAAACTCATCGTGCAGGTCATCAATGAAATAAATTTCTTCTCCGGTTGATTTCATTTCAGGGCCAAGCTCCTTATTTACTTCAGGGAATTTACTGTAAGAAAAAACAGGAATTTTTATGGCATATCCT
>CAYWAV010000143.1:0-2259 GCA_964456225.1 uncultured Chitinophaga sp.
ATTATCCCACATCGCCACGTAAAATGCGTTTACTGGTTGATTTAATTCGTGGAATGGAAGTGGAAAAGGCTTTAGGTGTGTTGCAATTCAATACCAAACATCCGGCGGTTCCTTTATACAAATTATTGAAGAGTGCTATCAATAACTGGGAGCAGAAGAACGAAGGGCAGAAAGTGGAAGATGCTAAGTTGGTAGTTAAAACAATAATGGTAGATGGTGGCAGAGTTATCAAACGTATGCGTCCTGCACCGCAGGGTCGTGGATATAAAATCCGCAAACGTAGTAATCACGTTACATTAATTGTGGACAGTAACAGCTAAGCCGCTTTTCAACAACAGTAACTATTGAATTCAAAACTTTAAAAATAATAGTGGGCAAGTTTGCTTCACATTAGTAAAACAACAACATGGGTCAGAAAACAAATCCAATTGGCATCAGGTTAGGCATCATCCGTGGATGGGATAGTAACTGGTATGCAAATAAAAAAGATTTTGGTAAAAAGTTAATTGAAGACAATAAAATCAGAAATTATCTTAATGCCCGTATCAGTAAAGGTGGAATCTCTAAAATTGTAATTGAGCGTACACTAAATAAGTTGATTGTAACCATTCATACTTCCAAGCCTGGTATCATTATCGGTAAAGGTGGTGGTGAGGTTGACAGAATTAAGGAAGAATTGAAAAAATTAACAGGTAATGATGATGTTCAGATTAATATTCTTGAAATCCGTCGTCCTGAGTTAGATGCACAAATAGTTGCAGAAACTATAGCTCGCCAATTAGAAGGTAGAATTAATTTTAAACGTGCAGTAAAAATGTCTATTGCATCTGCTTTAAGAATGGGTGCAGAAGGTATTAAAGTAAGATGTGGTGGTCGTTTAGGTGGTGCTGAAATTGCACGTAGCGAAGAAATTAAGCAAGGTAGAACTCCATTACATACATTACGTATGGATATTGATTACGCCAGCGTTTTTGCACAAACTGTTTACGGAAAAATCGGTATTAAAGTTTGGATTTGTAAAGGCGAAGTTTATGGAAAACGTGATTTGTCACCAAATGTAGGTGTGGCTAGCGGAACTAAAGAAGGTGGAAAACCAAATGTACCGGGAGGAAAAGGGCCTGGAGGAAATCCGAAATTTGCTAAAGGTGGACCAAGAAAAGGTGGAAATAACGATAGAAGAAGAGACGCTAAATAAGTTAATTAATAATTTTAGTCCCGAAACTTCGGGGCAAGAAATCAAAAAATAAAGAAAAATGTTACAGCCTAAAAGAACCAAATACAGAAAGATGCACAAAATGAAAATGAAAGGCAACGCTAAGCGTGGCGATCAACTTTCATTCGGTTCATTTGGATTAAAGGCAACTGAAGGATGCTGGGTTACAGCTCGTCAATTAGAAGCTGCAAGGGTTGCAGTTACTCGTTTCATGAAACGTGAAGGTCAAATTTGGATTTGCGTTTTCCCTGATAAACCTATTACATCTAAACCTGCAGAGGTTCGTATGGGTAAAGGAAAAGGTGCTCCTGAATATTGGGTTGCCGTTGTGAAACCAGGTCGTATTCTATTCGAAGCAGAAGGCGTTCCTATGGAAGTTGCAAAAGAAGCGTTGCGTTTAGCTGCTCAAAAATTACCTGTAACAACTAAGTTTATTGTTAGAAGAGATTACGCTGCAGATTCAAACTAATATAATAAAAAGAACACCAACAAAATGAAACAAGAAGATATCAAACAACTTTCAACTGCTGATCTTAGTGATAGAATCAAAGAACAAAAAAATTCTTTGTCTAAATTAAAGTTGAATCATTCAGTATCTCCTATTGAAAATCCGTCTAGCATCACTGCTAACAGAAAAACAGTAGCTAGATTACAAACAGAATTACGATCAAGACAAATAGCTGAGGCTAAAAAATAATTTCAAACATGGAAGCAAGAAATTTAAGAAAAGAAAAAATCGGTACTGTTACTAGTAACAAAATGGAAAAATCCATTGTTGTTTCAGTAGAACGTAAAGTAAAACATCCGAAATACGGAAAGTTTTTGAATAAGACAACAAAGTTTGTTGCTCATGATGATGCAAATACTTGTAACATTGGTGACACTGTGAAAATTGTTGAAACTCGTCCAATCAGCAGAAGTAAATGCTGGAGATTAGTTGAAGTAATTGAAAGAGCTAAATAGTTAAACAAAAACATTTGGGGTGCGCTTAAGTATTACTTTATCAACCCAAATTTAGATAAATAAAAAAATGGTACAACAGGAAT
>CAYWAV010000143.1:2269-5944 GCA_964456225.1 uncultured Chitinophaga sp.
AGCGTAAAGTAAAACATCCAATGTATGGTAAATTCGTAAAGAGCTCGAAAAAATTTGTAGCTCACGATGAAGAAAACACTTGCAGTATTGGTGATACCGTTAAAATAATGGAAGTTCGCCCAATGAGTAAAAACAAGCGCTGGAGACTAGTTGAAGTAGTTGAAAAAGTGAAATAATAAAATAGATTAGAGAAATTAGACGTGAGATGTGAGAATCTCAAATCTTAGATCTCAAATCTCAAATCTAAATAAAAAAATGGTACAACAGGAATCAAGATTATTAGTAGCAGATAACAGCGGTGCAAAAGAAGTACTGGTTATCCGTGTACTTGGCGGAACGAAAAAAAGATATGCTTCAATTGGAGATAAAGTGGTAGTAACAGTAAAACACGCTTTGCCTTCTGGAAACATAAAAAAAGGTGCAGTTTCTAAAGCAGTTGTAGTAAGAACGAGAAAAGAAATCAGCCGTTCTGACGGATCTTATATTCGTTTTGATGACAATGCAGTTGTATTGTTAAACGCAACAGACGAATTAAGAGGAACACGTATTTTCGGGCCAGTTGCTCGTGAATTAAGAGATAAAAATTTTATGAAAATCATTTCACTTGCTCCAGAAGTTCTGTAAGTGAATAATAAATACAACAATGAAAGTTAAATTACATATCAAAAAAGACGACTTAGTAAAAGTCCTTGCAGGAGACTCAAAAGGTCAAGAGGGAAAAATTTTATCAATTGATAAAGTTAAAAACCGTGCAGTTGTAGAAGGAGTAAATTTAGTATCTAAACATACTAAACCGGATGCAAAAAATCCTCAAGGAGGAATCATTAAAAAAGAAGCATCAGTGCATGTTTCTAACTTAATGTTGGTTGAGCCGGGTACCGGGAAGGTGACTCGCGTTGGTCGCAAATTAGATGAAAAATCGAACAAGTTAGTACGTTACTCAAAAAAGACAGGGGAGGTAATTAAATAATGGCATATTCACCACGTTTAAAAGACAAGTATAAAGCAGACGTAGTTCCAGCTTTACAGAAAAAATACGGTTACAGCAGTTCAATGCAAGTGCCTAAACTTCAAAAGATATGCCTTAATCAAGGTGTTGGAGACGCAGTTTCTGACAAGAAATTGATTGAAAGTGCTATCAAAGAAATGTCGACTATCAGCGGACAAAAAGCTGTGTCTACTATTTCAAAGAAAGATATTTCGAATTTCAAACTTCGTAAAGGAGTTCCAATCGGAGTAAGAGTAACGCTTCGTGGCGACATGATGTATGAGTTTTTAGACAGATTGATTTCTGTTGCTCTTCCTCGTATTCGTGATTTTAGAGGTATCAACGATAAAGGATTTGATGGAAGTGGTAACTACACGTTAGGTGTTACTGAGCAAATCATTTTCCCTGAAATTGATATTGATAAAGTAAGCAAAATCATGGGTATGGATATTACCTTTGTAACATCTGCTTCTTCTGATGGAGAAGCACTAGCATTGTTAAGCGAATTTGGATTACCATTTAAAAATCAAAAAAAATAATATAAGTCGATGGCAAAAGAATCAATGAAAGCAAGAGAAGTTAAACGTAAGAAACTTGCTGATCTATACGCTGAAAGAAGAGCTGCTTTAAAAGCTGCAGGTGACTCAGTAGGTTTACAAAAACTTCCAAGAGCATCATCACCAACTCGTCAACGTAACCGTTGTAGATTAACTGGTCGTCCTAGAGGTTACATGCGTCAATTCGGTATTTCACGTAATCAATTCCGTGAAATGGTTTTGGACGGTTTGATTCCGGGATTGACAAAATCAAGCTGGTAGTTCCAGTTCGATTATAAAAAGAGTATTAATATAATTATCCTGCGTGCGGGATAACATATAAAACCAAATAAAATGACAGATACAATTGCAGATTACCTCACTAGAGTGAGAAATGCTATCAAAGCAAACCACAGAATCGTAGAGATTCCATCTTCTAACCTAAAAAAAGAGATCACAAAGATTCTTTTCGAAAAAGGCTACATCCTTAGTTACAAATTTGAAGATTCAACAGCTCAAGGCAACATCAAAATTGCATTGAAATACCACCCTGTTAACAAACAGTCGGCTATCAAAAATCTTTCAAGAGTGAGTTCACCAGGTTTAAGAAAATATGCTGGTTCAACAGAACTACCTCGCGTATTAAACGGATTGGGTATCGCTATTATTTCAACTTCAAAAGGTGTAATGACTGATAAAGAAGCTAAGACACAAAAAGTAGGTGGCGAAGTATTGTGCTACGTTTATTAATATTTAGGAGGAAAGAAAAATGTCAAGAATCGGTAAATTACCAATCACACTTCCGAAAGGAGTTGAGTTCAATGTTTCTGATAAGAACGTTGCAACTGTTAAAGGTCCAAAAGGAACTTTAACGCAAGCTATGGATACTGCAATTACAGTTGGAAACACAGATGGTGTTTTAACTGTAACTCGTGCTACTGATCAAAAACGTCATAGAGCAATGCATGGTTTATACCGCGCATTATTAGCTTCAATGGTGAAAGGTGTTAGCGAAGGATATAAAACAGAACAAGAACTTGTTGGTGTTGGTTATCGTGCAGCAAACAAAGGACAAATGTTAGAATTAACTTTAGGATATTCTCACAACGTTGCTTTTGAATTGCCAGTAGAAATAAAAGTTACTACAGCAACTGAAAAAGGTCAAAATCCAAAAATTATTTTGGAATCAGCGGATAAACAATTGTTAGGAGCTGTGGCTGCTAAAATTCGTTCATTGCGTAAACCTGAGCCGTATAAAGGAAAAGGTATCAAGTTCACAGGTGAGATCCTGAGAAGAAAAGCTGGTAAATCAGCTGGTAAATAATTAAAATAATTTAATTGTCCTGCAAAAACGGGACAGAAATAAGGTAAATAAAATGGCTAACACAAAAGATTTCAGAAGAAGCAGAATTAAACAACGTATCCGTAAAGTAGTTAACGGAGATGCTCAAAGCCCGCGTTTGTCTGTATTCAGAAGTAATAAAGGTATCTACGTTCAGTTGATTGATGATGTTTCTGAGAAAACATTAGTTGCAGCATCTTCTTCTGACAAAGGTATTGCAGATGCAAAAGGCAATAAAATTGACCAAGCTAAAATGGTTGGTAAAGCAATTGCTGAAAAAGCAATCAAAGCGGGTATTTCATCAGTTCGTTTTGATAGAAATGGTTATTTGTATCATGGACGAGTGAAATCATTGGCAGAAGGTGCTCGTGAAGCAGGTTTAAAATTTTAATTAAAAATTAAATCCAGATTATAAACATCTGGACAAAATCTAAAAATAACAGATAATGTCAAACGCAAACATTAAAAGAGTAAAATCAAGTGATATCGAATTAAAAGATAAACTTGTTAGCATCCAACGTGTAACGAAGGTTACCAAAGGAGGTAGAAACTTTACATTTTCAGCTATTGTTGTAGTTGGAAACGAAAAAGGTATTGTTGGTTACGGTTTAGGAAAAGCAAAAGAAGTTACTGATGCAATTACTAAAGGCATTGATGACGCAAAAAAGAATTTAATTAAAGTTGCAATCGTTAAAGGAACTGTTCCTCACGAGCAATACGGTAAATTCAGCGGATCTTTGGTGTTCTTGAAACCAGCAGCTCATGGTACCGGTGTTATTGCCGGTGGTGCGATGCGTGCAGTTTTAGAA